>CAIWAJ010000295.1:0-10270 GCA_903910565.1 uncultured Rhodospirillales bacterium | reverse complement strand
GTTAAGGGGCTACCGCACGCGCGGGCGGGCGAGCACAAACATCGGGGCGGGCGGAACAAGGACTCGACTACCATTTCGTTGGTCCACGAGGGAAACCGAAAAAACCCTGCGGTCTCCTATGCCACCACGTTCGGTTGACGCGCCCCGATGCTGGCCCGCACCGTGGCACTACCCCCGAACACCCCCCCCAGCGCAGCGTCGGAAAACACCCCCCACACCAGAGACACCCCGCCATGGACCTCTATCACGTCTTCTTCGACCTCAAGCCCGGCATCTCCGACATCACGCTGGTCGAAAACCTCGACCGCTACATGGGCCATCTGCGGATCGAGGGCCTGATTTTCGGCCACCGCCTCACCCGCGCCAAGCTCGGTTTCGGCCTCAAGGGCCACGGCGACTGGCACCTGGTGATCGAGGTGCGCGATCTCGCCCAGCTCGAAGCCGCCTTCCAACACGTCGCCTCCCGCCGCGAGCCGGTCGAGGGTGCCCATTTCGGCGTCAATTCCCTCGTGCAGAACCCGGTTTTCGCCCTCTACCGCGACTTCCCCGATCCTGTCCGCGTCCGCGGCGAGGAAAAATTCTGACCCGCCCTTGCGGCGGCGCGCGAAATCGGCTTGAAACGCCGCCCTTCGCACGAGGCGACGCATGATCCCGGTCATCGGCATAGATTTCGGCACGACCAACAGCGTCGTCTCCCTGCTGCGGCCGGATGGCGGCGTCGAGACCGCGCGCTTCGCCGGCGGCACGCTCGACATGTTCCGCACCGTGCTCTGCTTCTGGACCGACGAAGTGCGCGCCGGCGGCAAGCTGCGCCACGCCGGCGGCAAGCTGCGCCACGCCGCCGGCCCGGCCGCCATCGACGCCTATCTCGATGACCCACTCGACAGCCGGCTCATCATGTCGATGAAGACCTACCTCGCGCAGTCCAGCTTCACCGAGACCCGCGTGTTCGGCCGCCCCTTCACGCTGGAGCGGCTGGTGGCACTCTTCCTGCGCGAATTCCTCGCCGCCGCCGGCATCGACCCAACAGGCGCCCGCATCGTCGCCGGCCACCCCGTGCGCTTCGCCGGCGAATTCGCCGATGACGCGCTGGGCGCCCGCCGCCTGCGCGCCGCCTATGCCGAGGCCGGCATGCCCGACGTCGAACTCGCCTTGGAGCCGGAAGGCGCCGGCTACCGCTTCGCCCGCACCCTCACCGCACCCGCCAACGTGCTGATCGGCGATTTCGGCGGCGGTACCTCGGACTTCTCGGTCCTGCGCTTCGAGCCTGGCCGCGGCGTCACCCCGCTCGGCCATGCCGGCATCGGCATCGCCGGCGATGTGTTCGATTTCCGCATCATTGACCGGGTGATCTCGCCGCGCCTCGGCAAGGGCGGCATCTACACGGTGATGGGCAAGGAATTGCCGGTACCGCCGGAATACTTCATGCAATTCGCCCGCTGGCACCGCCTCAGCCTGATGCGCAATCCGCGCACGCTCCGCGAAATCGCCGAGGTCGCCCGCGCCGCGCGGCATCCGGAGCAGCTGCGCAGCCTCATCGCGCTGATCGAGGAGGAACTGGGCTACCAGCTCTACCAGACCGTCTCGGCGGTAAAGGCCGCCCTCTCCGGCAGCGACTCCGCGCGCCTGCGCTTCGCCCACAAGGGGCTCGATATCGACGAGACCGTCACCCGCGCCGATTTCGAGACCTGGATCGCCGGCGACCTCGCCGCCCTGGCCGCCACCGTGGACCGCGCGCTCACCGGCGCCGGCCTCACCACCGCTTCAGTCGACCACGTCTTCCTCACCGGCGGCACCTCGTTCGTCCCCGCCGTGCGCGCTTTGTTCGACACCCGCTTCGGCGCCGAAAAAGTGACCGCCGGCGGCGAATTCGTCTCCGTCGCCGAGGGCCTCGCCCTCATCGGCCGCGATCGGCTGGCCGCATGAACCGCCGTGCCGCCCGCGGCCTGCGCGCCCACGCCAGCGGCCTCGGCGCCGAGGCGATCGCCATGGCGGCGCTGGAGGCAGATGGCTGGCGCATCCTCGCGCGCCGCGTGCGCACGCCCGCCGGCGAACTCGACGCGGCCGCCGAGAAGGACGGGCTGCTGGCCATCATCGAGGTCAAGCATCGCCCCACCCTCGCCGGCGCCGCTGCCGCGCTCGGGCCACGCCAGCAGGTCCGGCTGATGTCGGCCGCCCAGGCCCTGATGGCGGAAAATCCGGACTGGGGCGCCCAGGGCGTTCGCTTCGATGTCCTGGTGGTCGACGCCGCCGGCGCGGTCCGCCGCATCGCCGACGCTTTCCGCCTGGAGGAATAGACCGGGAATGACTATCTGACAGGGGCCCCCAAGGAGTCCTCGCCGATGTGCATCCTCCCCGTCCTTGCCATGCTGCTCCTCGCCCTCCCCGCCGGAGCCCAAACCCGCTCGCCGCCGCCCGGACCGCTCGGCACCCTCCCGGCCCCCGTCGCCACCCCCGACGGCCTGGTCGTCGCCCCCCTCGGCGCGCCGACGCTGGACGAGGACGCGCCGGCCCGCGATTTCCTCCTCGCCGCCCGCCAATCCCTCGCCGCCGGCCGCATCACCGAGGCGATGGAGGCGCTCGAGCGCGCCGAAAGCCGGGCTTTGACGCGGGACGTCCGGCCCTCCCGGGCCGGCATCCCCAGCGAACAAAGCCTGGTCGCCGCCATCGGCGCGGCGCGCGGCGCCCTCACGCTGGGGGACCGGCCTGGCACGCTTGGTAAAATCGATGAGGCGTTGCGGATTTCTGAGGAGAGGGCAGGGGGGTAAGCGACTGAAAATAGAGAAAAGGATGTTCTTATTGTGAACAAAAAGAACCAAAAAAACTTTCTGTTCCATCCATGCCGTTGGCGGACACCCCGCGGAATGTCTGGAGCGGTACCAACCAAACGGATAAAAGTTTTTTGCTCCTTTTTTTCCAAAAAAGGAGCGCTTCCTTCCCTTTCGTCTCCCTGAAGGCCACTTCGACAATCAGATATTTCTGCTCTAGGACTCCGTCAAAGCCGGGCCAAACAAGGAAACGCCGATGAAGCTCCGCCTCGCCGCCGCCGCGCTCCTTCTCGCCACCGCCGGCGCAAGCGCCCAGCACAACCATGCCGGCCACGGCACCGTCGGCGCGGTGAGCTTCGCCAATTCCTGCGCCCCCGCCGTGCAGGAGGATCTGATGCGCGGCGTCGCGATGCTGCATTCCTTCTGGTATGGCGAAGGCGAAGCCACCTTCCGCTCCGTCCTGGCGCGCGATCCCGCCTGCGCCATTGCCGATTGGGGCATCGCGGCCCTGCTGATGAACAACCCCCTGGCCGGTGTCGGCGCCACCCCGGCCGATGCCCAAAAGGCCCAGGCCGCCATCGACAGCGCCCGCGCCATCGGCGCCAAAACCCAGCGCGAGCGCGACTACATCGAAGCCGTTGCCACCTACTATCAGAGCTTCGCGACCACGCCCGAATCCACCCGTCAGGTCGTCCGCGCGAAAGCGTACGAGGCACTTGCCGCCCGATATCCGGAGGACGACGAGGCGCAGATCTTCAGCGCCCTTTACATCGCCGGCACCCAGTCCCAGGCCGACCAGAGCTTCGCCGCCTATCGCCGTGCGAGCGCAATCCTGAAGGCGGAGTTTGCCAAATACCCCGAACACCCCGGCATCGCGCACTACCTGATCCACGTCTACGACACCCCGGCCCTGGCGGCCGAGGGGCTGCCCTCCGCCCGCCTCTACGCCACCCTCGCCCCCGACGCTCCGCACGCGCTGCACATGCCCTCCCACATCTTCACCCGCGTTGGCGCCTGGGAGGATTCGGCCGCCACCAACGCCCGCTCCTTCAAGGCTGCCGCCGCCAGCGGTGAACTCGGCGAGGCGTTCCATGCCTCGGACTACATGGTCTACGCCGACCTCCAGCTCGCCCGCGACGGCGCCGCCCTCGCGGCGATGGAGGCCGCCTTCGCCATCCCCGGCCGTGGCGCCGCGCCACCGCTGACCTACGCCACCGCCGCCATGCCGGCCCGCTACGCGCTCGAGCGCGGCAACTGGCGCGCTGCGATGCAACTCGCGGAGGCCAAAGGCGGCACGGCATACACCGAAGCCATCACCTGGTTCGCCCGCGCCCTCGGTGCCGCCCGCTCCGGTGATGTCGCCGCCGCCGAGCAAAATGCCGCCGAGTTGGCCCCCCGCCATCTAAAGCTCGTCGATACCGGCAACACCTACTGGGCCAAGGAGGTCGACATTCAGCAGCGCGCCGCCACCGCCTGGATCGCCTTCGCCCGCAAGGATACTGCCGCAGCCCTCCTCGCCATGCGTGACGCCGCGGACCGGGAGGACCGCAACGAGAAACACATCATCACCCCCGGCCGCGTTCTCCCCGCCCGGGAACTGCTCGGCGACATGCTGCTCGAAAGCGGCCAACCCGCGCAGGCACTCGCGGAATACGAGGCATCGCAAATCCGCGAACCCAACCGCTTCCGCGGCTACTACGGCGCTGCCCGCGCCGCCGAGGTCGCCGGAGATCCGGCCAAGGCCAAGTCCTACTACGGCAAACTGCTCGACCTCGCGAAGTCGGCCGATGCGAGCCGTCCGGAACTGATCGCAGCCAAGGCCTACGTCGCGCGGTGATGCTTCGCTTATAAAATATTGTTTTTAAAGCAAAAATATTCGAGGCTTGGCTGAAGTTTCACCCCGAGGTCGCCCCTTGGAGCGTCGCGCCCGATAGCGCGACGAAGAAACTTGCAGAAATTGCTAACGACGACGTTTTTATATATTGCGTTTCGGCGACCGAGGTGTTAGAACACGCGCCATGAACACGCACCCCCACTCCCCTAGCCACGCCGGGCCGGCCCATTTGGCCGTCCTGATCGGTGGCCTCACGGCGCTGCTGCGCCGGGGAGTCCTGCGCCTTTTTGGTCTCGGGGCCCTGGAGCGGGCGTTCTGCGACTACGCCGACTCCGTACTGCGTCGCCTCGCGGCTCTGCTGGAACGGCTCGCCACCGAAGGCCCGGCCCCCGCCGACTCCGATCCCCAAACCGCATCCCCGGCACGCAAGGCGCGCCGCGCGGGCGAACCGCGCCTGTATCGCCCCGCCGCAGCCCCGCGCGCTCCCCGTTCGCGTCCGGCAGGAGAGGCGCCCGTTCTGCGTCCGGCGCCCCATGTCTGGTGGCAGGTGCCGGTGCCCGCCGGTCGGCTGCGCCTGGCCGCCGTCTTTACGTGCCTTGCGCTCGAGCGACGAAGAATCGAGGAGGCATTTTGCGGCACCCTCATTGCGTCTATATTGTTCCGAATTAGAAATAAATCCCCGACTTGACCAACCCCCACCCAAACGCGCCACACTCCGCCCGACCCAATCGCCGAGGAGCCGCCATGAAACCCCCCGCCCGCAGCCGCGGCACACTCGCCCGTCCCGATTGCACTCTCGCCTACGAAGTCACCGGCGACTCCCCGGGCCTTACCCTGATCTTCGCCCACGGCCTCGGCGGCAATCACATGTCGTGGTACCAGCAGGTCGCCCAATTCGCCCGCACGCATCGCTGCCTCACCTTCGCCCATCGCGGCTTCTTCCCCTCCTCGCCCATCGACGGCGGGCCGGACCCGGCGGACTACGCGGCCGATCTCGCCGCCCTCGTCGCCCATCTCGGCCTCGGCGACCACGTGCTGATCGGCCAGTCCATGGGCGGCTGGACCGGGCTCGAATACGCGCTCACCCACCCCGCCGGCCTCAAGGGCGTGGTGATGGCGGCAACCACCGGCACCGTTGATCCCAAGCGCATCGGCGAGGCCTTCCAGCCCGCCCATTCCGCCTGGGAAGCCGCCTCCGGCGCCGCGCTCGCGGGCTTCGCCGCCGCCGGCATCCACCCCGCCGCCGGCGCCCGCATGGCCAGCGAGCAACCGGCCGCCAACCTGCTCTACAGCCATATCAACGAGTTGGGCGGCGCCTTTGACAAGGAGGCCCTGCGCATGAAGCTGATGCGCGCCCGCCACCGCGCGCCCGAGGAGGTCGCCACCGCCGCCTGCCCCTTCCTCTTCATCGCCAATGACGAGGACGTGGTGATTTCCCCCCCGGCGATCGAGGCGGTGGCCGCGGTCAACGCCAATGCCCGTTTCGCCCGCATCGCCCGCGCCGGCCATTCCGGCTATTTCGAACGCCCGACCGTGTTCAACGCCCTGGTCGCGGAGTTCGTCGCCAGTCTCGCTCAACCCGGCGGATAACGCCCCTCCGCGCGCACCGCCGCCTCCACCCCGCGGACAATCCGCGCTGAAACCTGCCGCCTGGTCAGCACCGCCAACGCGACAAACCCGGCCAGTACCGCCGCCAGGGCGATCCCCCGTGTCGTCCAGGCGTCGGCCGCCTCGCGCCCCGCCGCCGCCCTGTCCGCCACCACCAACGCCACCGCCCAGGTCGCCCAGAAGCCCTGGCGAAGCAAAACCTCCCAGCGCTCACGCGCCCGGAGCACGATCTCGTCCGCCTGGTTCCACCCATCCGGCCGCTTGCGCGTGTCCGGCCGGCGCCGGCGGGGCAGTTCCGCCACCAGCGGGAGCGCCAGCCCCCCGGCCAGCGCCACCCGCCAGTCATTGTCCAGCAGCACACAGGCCAGCACCACCGCCAACACGAAACACTGCATCGCGATCCGATGCAGCGGATGCAGCGGCTCAACCAAGGATCGTCGCCCGATCGGCGGGGTAGCCGAATTCCCGTGGCCTGATCCCCGCATGCAACCAGCTCACCAGGGAGTAGATGTCATAAACCGGCAAACCCAGCGCCTCGCGCAGCGCGAATGCATAAGGCGGCATATTGGTGCATTCCAGCAGGATCGCCCCGATATCCGGCGCCATCGCCACCAGTTCCCGCCCGGCGTCGAGAATATCCTGCGCCGCGAGACGGACATCCATGTCCTCCTTGCCGGCTTGGATCAGCACGCGGAAGAACTCCTTCCCCCCCTCGGCGCCGACGATCGGGGTATCCGCCGGAATCCCGGCGGCCGCGAGATGCGCCGGCGTCAGGCTCTGCTTGCTCACCGTGATGATCCCCACCCGCTTGCCCGCCGGCAAAGTCGCCTGCACCCAGGGGAATTGCAGCAGCGAGCTGGTGGCGACGGGAACGCGGACATGGTTGGCGATCTCCTTCTGGAAGATCGCCAGGAAGCCGCAATTGGTGGTGATCGCCTCCGCCCCCTGCGACACCAGCTCCGCCGCCGCATCGAGGAAATCCGGCAGCAGCCCGCGGGCGCCCTGCATCACCACCCGGTCCGGGCTCGCGCCCTTCACCACCCGATACATCACCGGGAAGGGCCAGGTCGCCGCATTGCCCATGTCGCCGGGAATCCGCGGGAAGCGGGCCTCCAGCATGAGGATACCGAGCGGCGCCCCGTAAACTGCCTTGCCACCCCGTGCGATCGTGTTCTGCATGTCTCCCCTCTCCCTGCGCGCCATTGAAGCGATGGGCGCGAAAGGGGAAACTGCCGCAAAATTGCCCAGGGGGAAACCATGCCGCATCCCCCCGTTCCCGGGAGCCCCCCCTGACCACCCCGACCAAAGATGACCTTATCGCCGAAATCCGCGCGATGAGCCGGCTCGCCTTTCCCCTCGTGCTGACCCAGCTCGCCGGGATCAGCGCCAACGTGCTCGAAATCATGCTGGCCGGCCACCTCAACGCGACCGTGATGGGGGCCGTCGCGGTCGGCACCAATGTCTGGCATTTCGCCTCGATGGGCCTGATCGGGGTGATGATGTCGCTCTCCCCCTCGATCGCCCAGCTCGACGGCGCCGGACGGCGCGGCGAGTCGGCCGCCCTTTTCATCCAGGCGCTCTGGCTGGGTGGGGCGGTCGGGCTCGTCTGCCTTGTGCTGATGCAACTCCTCGGTCCGCTCCTGATCGCAGCACTGGGCCTCGATGCCGGCCTGGCGCGGGAGGCGACGATTTTCATGCGCGCCGTCAGCTTCGGCGCCCCGGCTTTGCCGATGTACGTCGCCTGCCGCGGACTGACCGAGGGGCTGTCGATGCCGCGCCCTTCGTTGCTGTTCGGCCTGCTCGGACTGGTCGTGCTTGCCCCGGTCGGCTGGCTACTGATGTTTCCGCTCGGCATGGGGTCTTTCGGCACGGGCCTCGCGCTGACGTTCACCCTCTGGGTGCAATTCGCCGCCTTCCTGGTCTTCGTCCTCAGGAGCCCGCGCTACCGCGATCTCGCCTGGCCTGCCCGCCTCCCCGGACCGGATCGCGCGATGATGTGGTCGCTGTTCCGCCTCGGCGGGCCGATGGCGGTCAGCCTGCTGATGGAGAGCGGGATGTTCAGCGCAACCGCCCTGCTGATCGGCCGCTTCGGCGCGGTCGCGGTCGCCGGCCATCAGGTCGCGCTGTCGGTCTCCGCGGTCACGTTCATGGTCCCGCTCGGATTTGCCATCGCCACCACGGTGCGGGTCGGTAATGCCACGGGACGGGGCGACATGCCGGCCGTCCGCCGCGCCGCCGCGACGGGTCTGGGGCTCGCTCTGGTCAGCCAGACCTGTTCCGCGACGCTGATGCTTACCTTGCCCCGCGGGATTGCCGGGCTCTACACCATCGACACGGAGGTGATGCAGTTCGCCGCCGGCCTGCTGTTCCTCGCCGCCTTGTTCCAGCTCTCCGACGGCGCGCAAGTGACGGCCGCCGCCGCTTTGCGCGGGCTGAAGGATGCCAAGCTGCCGATGTACATCACGACCATCGCCTATTGGGCGATCGGCATGCCGCTTGGCTGGTTCCTCACCTTCCCGCGCGGCATGGGGGCGCCCGGCATGTGGTGCGGCCTGATCGCCGCCCTCTCCGCCGCCGCTGTGCTGCTATGGACCCGCTTTCTGCGCCTTTCCGCCGCGATGGCCCGGCCTCAGTGATCGGCCTTGTGCATCCGGTCGATAAAAGCGACGGCGAGGGTTGAGACGATGAACACGATATGCGCCCCGCCCAGAGCCACCAGCCGCTCCATCGGCGCGTCCATCATATAGGCGCGCAGGAGGTGGATGGCCGAGATCATCACGATGGACAGCGACACTTTCAGTTTGACATTGCCGCTGTCGAGCTTGCCCAGCCATTCCGGAGTGGATTGCGAAGCGTCCACCTCGATGCGGGAGACGAAGCTCTCATAGGAGGAGATCGCCACCATCACCATCAGATTGGCGACCAGCACGAGATCAAGGATCGACAATAGGAGCAGCACCATCTCCGCCTCACCGCCGGCGGGGAGCAGGGTGACGAGGTGCCATAGCTCGCGCCCGACCATCACATAGACTGCCAGCACCGAGCCGAGCAGGGCGACATAGAGGGGGAGCAAAAGCCAGCGCGCGCCCAATAAAGCCGCCTCGATCCAACGCTCCATGCCGCCCTCCATGATCGCGCAGTGCTACCATGCCCGGCCGGAGGACGCATCCTCCTCTGACTGTCGGTTGCGCAGGGGAATTATCCCCGGGCCCGGCGCAGTTTGACCGGCAAATCAAGGCACTGATAGAAGTACCGGTAGTCGTTCCAGGGTACCGTAAGCGTTGCCGATCGCAGTTCGAGAGCTCTATTGGACGGCCCGTCGCGCGTTTGGAACCAGGCGGCTCCTGGTTTTCGCGCGGAATCTACCCGCCGATGGCGATACAGTATCGCTCGGGAGCGTCGTCGCCGAGCATGTTCCGCCGGCCGAGCTGGCCGGGCTTGCCGCGGTGCGGGGGGACGATCCGTCGGACTATACCGCACGGCTTGCTGCGGGGCACCGGCTGATCCATATCGGCGATACGCGGGACCCCTTCGCCGCCTGGGGCTGGATCACACTCGCCGATGCCGCAGAGCGCGAGACCCCATGGGAAGGGGCAGCGCGGCTCGCAATCCCGCCCGGCGCCGCCTATTTCTGGGACTTTTTCACCAAGCCTTCGGCCCGCGGCCAGCGGCTCTATCCGCGGCTGCTGCGCGACGCGATGGTCTTCGCCGCCGGCCATGGAATTTCGCGCGTCTTCATCTACTGCGATGCCGCCAACATCGCTTCGGCCAAGGGGATCGTCGCGGCCGGGTTTGCAGCGCCGGCCGCGGTCAACCTCTTCCGAGCCGGGCCGTTGCTGGTTGCTCGCGGGCCGCGGGGGCGGCATATCTCGCTGGGCAGCGGGTCCGTTCCGATCGACACGCTGCTACCCTGACCGCGGCCAACCAGCGAGGACCGACGGAACGTGTCAACGACTTTGATACAGCCGGGTTTGGAATTTAAGCTCGGTTACGAGGCGATGTTTGAGCGGCGTCATGCTGGGCGTGTCAGGCAGCGCTTGGTGCTGGCCTCGGCCATTCG
>CAIWAJ010000294.1:0-1589 GCA_903910565.1 uncultured Rhodospirillales bacterium | reverse complement strand
CGGTACGCGCGCGCTTTGCCGGTGGATCACGGCTGGCCGCCCTTCATCCTGGTCTGCGACGTCGGCCACGTGATGGAGGTCTACGCCGACTTCTCCGGCCAGGGGAAAAACTACGCCCAATTCCCCGACCGCCAGTCCTACCGCATCTACCTCGAAGACCTCCGCAACCCCGAAATCCGCGCCCGCCTCGCCGCCATCTGGACCGCCCCGCTGACGCTGGACCCGGCCCGCGAAACCGCCCGCGTCACCCGCGCCATCGCCGAACGCCTCGCCGCCGTGTCCAAGGCGCTGGAGGACCAGCACCACAACGCCGAGGAAGTCGCCTTCTTCCTCATGCGCTGCCTGTTCACCATGTTCGCCGAAGACGTCGGCCTGCTGCCGGAGGACTCCTTCCGCGACCTGCTGAAACGCTGCGAACAGGATACCTCCCGCTTTCAGCCGATGGTCGGCAATCTCTGGGCCGCCATGGACACTGGCGACTTCGCCATGGCCCTGGAAGCCAAGGTCCGCCGCTTCAACGGCGCCTTCTTCAAGACCCGGACCGTCCTGCCGCTCGGCCGCGCCGAAATCGGCGAACTGCGCCAAGCCGCCGCCTATAACTGGCGCGATGTCGATCCCTCCATCTTCGGCACCCTCCTCGAACAAGCCCTCGACCCCACCGAACGCCGCCGGCTCGGCGCCCACTACACGCCCCGCGCCTATGTCGAACGGCTGGTCGTCGCCACCGCGATCGAGCCGCTGCGGGCGGATTGGAACCAGGTCCAACTGTCCGCCGACCGCCAGAAGACCGAGGGCCGTTCGGCCGAGGCCATGAAAACCGTCGCCGCCTTCCACGACAAACTGTGCCGCACTCGCATCCTGGACCCCGCCTGCGGCACCGGGAATTTCCTGTATGTCTCCCTGGAACTGCTGAAACGCCTGGAAGGGGAGGTGCTGGAGGCGCTGGTGGACCTCGGCGGCCAGGAAGCGCTGACGGGGCTGGAAGGCCACACCGTCGATCCGCACCAGTTCCTGGGCCTGGAGATCAACCCCCGCGCCGCCGCGATCGCAGAGCTGGTGCTGTGGATCGGGTATTTGCAGTGGCACTTTCGGACCAAGGGCGGCATGCCGGCGGAACCGATTTTGAAGGCGTTCCGGAATATCGAGGTGAAGGACGCGGTGCTGGAAGGCGACCGGTCCGTTGTCATGCGCGACGGCGCGGCGGTGGAGATGTTGTATGGCAACCCGCGCCAGCCGAAATGGCCGGAGGCGGAGTTCATTGTGGGAAATCCGCCGTTTATTGGCGGTAAGTACATACGTGAGCGCCTTGGGGATGAACGAGCTGAAGCGCTTTGGGCCGCGCATTCAGAGATGAACGAGTCCGCCGATTTCGTAATGTATTGGTGGGACCACGCCGCCGGCCTGCTGACGCGGAAGAAATCGGTGCTGCGCCGGTTTGGGCTGGTGACGCTCATGACTCCCCTCATATTTACACAATCCCGAACGCCTCCGCGAACTCCGGCACTTCGCCGAGCATGGCCACGAATTTTTCGATTAGCGGCAGCAACCGCGCCTCGGGCATGTTGGGGATCAGTTCGAAGAGCATGCTT
>CAIWAJ010000293.1:0-4308 GCA_903910565.1 uncultured Rhodospirillales bacterium | reverse complement strand
TATCTGGATCGCCGCCGGCGCCCAGCTGCTCGGCGGCTGCTGTGGGCTGGGGCTGGCGCACATCAAGGCCGCCGCTGCCGTCATTGCTGCAGTGCAGCAGGGGGGATGACACGGCGCGCGGGACGCCCTATCTCCCCGCGATGCCATTCCCGCGGAGGCCATTCGTGCCGCGTTACGCCCCCCTGTTGATCACTGTCTTGCTCTGCGGCTGCGCCAGCGACTATTCGCCGAACACCTACAACGCTGCTGCCGTGCAGCAGGCCAACAAGGTCGAGCGCGGCATCATCGTCGGGCTGCGCGACGTCGTCGTCACCTCCAAGGGCGCGACCGGCGCGGTGACGGGCGCGGCCGCCGGCGGAGTTGCCGGCTCGCAGGCGCCGGGCGGCGTCGGCTCAGCGCTGGGCGCCATCGGCGGCAGCCTGATCGGCGGCATCGTCGGCTCCTCCGTTGAGCAGGCGACGGCCGATGCGCCGGCCTATGAATACATTGTGCAGAAGACAGGCGGCGAGCTCGTCTCGGTCACACAGAAGGATGAGAACCGGCTGGCGATCGGCCAAAAGGTGCTGGTGATTGCCGGGCCGCAGGCGCGCATCGTGCCGGATTACACGGTACCGATCGATCCCACCGCAATCGCGCGCCCTGCGGCGCCGACGAACACCGAGGCGACGGGCCAGATGCCCTGACCTTATCCCACGGTCGAACGTGGCTTGCCACGGCCCGCCCGCTTGGCGCATCACTTGACCATGCTGCGGGAGCCTCGCCATGTCGCTCAGCCTCTACCTGACGTTCGTGCTCGCTACCTCCGTCCTGATTTTGATTCCCGGCCCTAACGTGGCGCTGATTGTCGCCAACTCGGTCTCTTTCGGCACGCGCTATGGTTTGCTGACGGTCGCCGGCACCAGCTCGGCGATGGTGATCCAGCTGGTGTTCGTGGTGTTGGGAATGACGGCCCTGATGGGGACCGCCGCACAGTGGTTCGAGTGGGTCCGATGGCTCGGTGTCGCGTATCTATTTTGGATCGGTGCACGACAATGGATGGCCCCCCCTGTCGACCTCATGAAGGTGCAGGCCGAGCACAAGCCGGTGCGCGAGATATTCCTGCGCGGTGCCCTGGTATCGATGACGAACCCCAAGACGCTCGTGTTCTACGGCGCCTTCTTCCCGCAATTCGTCGCCACAGACGCTGCTATCGGCCCGCAATTGGCGTTGCTTTGCGGCACGTTCCTGGTCATCGCGATCCTGCTCGACGGCGCTTGGGCGCTGGCGGCGGGCCAAGCGCGCGGCTTCCTCGCCCGACGCGGGCAATTCCGCAACCGCCTCGCCGGCGGTCTCCTGATGGGCGCCGGCGTCGGGCTCGCGCTTGCGCGGGTGAAATAGACTTGCGCGCCATAGCGCCACAGGCGCCGATCCACCTCATGCCCGGCGCTCCTGCGCCATGAGCATGCGGCGATCCATGCTAGTTTCGGTTTCAGGGCGCTACTTGTTGATGGCCGCGGGAATTGTCGTCTCGTTCATCATCGCCCGCCTGCTGACCCCGAGCGAGTTCGGGCGCTTTGGCATTGCTGTCTCGATCATTGCTGTATCGAGCAGCCTGCGTGAACTCGGGATCTCGAGCTATCTGATCCGGATCCCTGAGCTTGACCGGGCAGCGTTGGGGCGCGGTTTCGCCGTTACGATGACGGCATCGCTGATCGTAGGTACTCCGATATTCCTGGGCCGGTACGCCATCGCCGATTTTTTCGGCGAGCCCGAGATCGCCTCCCTGATTGGCGTCTTGTGCCTGAACTTCCTGGTGATTCCTCCGGGTATGGGCGCCTATTCCAGCCTCCAGCGGCACATGCGCTTCGGCACGTTGAATGTCATCCAGATCGTCACCGCGCTTGCTGCCTCCGCCGTTTCCATCAGTTTGGCCGCCACTGGGCATGGCCCAATGAGTCTGGCTGTCGGACAGGTGACTCAATATATCGTGCAACTCGCTTGGCTCGCGATAATTTTGCCGCGCTACGTCTTCGTTCGCCCACGCTTCGCCGGTGCGGGGGAGATGATCCGCTTCGGCATCCCCTCAACCTTAGCCGGCGTGGTGAACCAGGGCGGCATGTATGCCACATCGATTGTGCTCGGCCGCCTCCTTGGCCCTGCTGCCGTAGGGTATTTCGACCGCGGGAGTGGCCTATTCTCGATCATGAACAATGACCTGGTCGGCTCCATCGCCCAGGTGCTATTCGTTGGCATCGCCCGCGTCCGGGACGACGTGGCGCAACTCGCGCTGTTGTTCCGGAGATCGTTGAGGATCCTGACTGCCACGATATGGCCAGCGTACGGCTTGGTCGCCGCGTTATCCGCACCATTGATCGACTTGATGTTCGGCCCGCAATGGCGCCCCGCGACAGAGGTGCTGCAAGTCCTGTGTATCGCCGGCATGATCAGTGTTGGTTACATCATTTATCAGCGCCTTGTGGTCGCGGTCGGAGCAATGGGGGGGATGCTCGCGATCGAGTCAGCTGGCCAGGGAACGCGACTGTTGGCGGTCTATCTGCTTGCCGGCTTCGGACTTGGTGCCGCAGCCTTCGGCACCGTCATTTCGATGGCGCTGCTCGGGATCCTCTATTTAATGCTGGCACGACGCTACCTGCATGCCAAGCGCCGGCTGGTGGTGCTGATCTACCTCGAATCCCTGATGCTGACGTTGGTGACCGCAGCGCCAGCTGCTTTGTTCGTCGCATATGGACCGCAGACCCTGCCGGCCTTCTTCACCTTGGCGATCGGCGGGACGATGTCACTTATCGTTTGGCTCGCGGCGGTGATGCTGCTTCGCCACGATGTGGCCGATGAACTCCGGTCGATGCTCGCGGCAGCACTCGCCTGGCGCCGCAGCGCATTCACGCCAGCTCTGCCTTCTGCTACGATCCCGACAGACAAGGGAGATACCCCATGATGCGCCTGATGAAGACTACCGCCCGTGCCGCCACGGTGGCGGCAATCACCCTCGCATCGATCGCTGTTCCTCAGGCCCGCGCCCAGGTGCTCGATATCGCGACCGACGCCTCGCCGGTCGGGCTTGACCCGCATGTGGCGACCTCGTTTGCCACCTTCGTGGTGGTCAGCAACATCTATGAGGGGCTGACGGCGATCGAGAAGGACCTGAAGATCGTCCCGGCGCTGGCCGATAAATGGACCATCTCGGCCGATAGCCTGACCTATGATTTCCACATCCGCGCCGGCGCCACCTTCCATAACGGCCGCGCGGTGACCGCCCAGGACATCATCGCCAATATCGAGCGCATCCGCGACCCCAAGACGGCCTCGCCGCTTTCCTCGCGCGTTGCCAGCGTGAAGACGATGGAGGCGACCGGAAGCGACTCGCTGCGCATCACCCTCGCCGCCCCTTCCGCCCCCTTTCTCAGCCAGCTCGGCACCATCGGCATCGTCGCCCCCGAGGCGATCCCGGAGCTCGGCCGCAAGCCGGTCGGCACCGGGCCCTACCAGTTCAAGGAATGGGTGCCCGACACCTACATCGCGCTCGACCGTAACGCCGCCTACTGGGACAAGGGGCTGCCTTCTATCACCGGGCTCAAGTTCCACATCGTGCCCGACGCGGCGACCCGCCAGGCCGGCGTTATGGGCGGCACCTACAAGCTGATCCCGGTCGCCGATGCCGCCACAGCCGCCGCCCTCAAGGGCAAGCCGGGCGTCAAGCTGTTGGAAACGCAGGATCTCGCCTATAGCCTGATCGGGGTGAACACGACCCGCGCGCCGTTCGACAAGCCGGCGGTGCGCGAGGCGCTCAACATGGCGCTGGATCGCGGGCAGATCGTCCAGGCCGTGTATTTCGGCCGCGGCGTGGTCGGCGGTCCGCTCTCGCCGGCGCTGGCCAACTGGGCGCTGCCGGTCAGCGATTTCCCCTGCTATAAGCCGGATGCCGAGGGCGCCAAGAAGAAGCTCGCCGAGGCCGGCGTCACCCTGCCGCTGAAGATGACTCTGAAGGTGATTGGCTCGCTTCCGCAGGCCGTCGATGCCAGCCAGGTGATCCAGGCCCAGCTCAACAAGGCCGGTTTCGAGATCACGCTGAACGTGCAGGAGCAGGGCAAGTTCATCGCCGATTGGCGCGCGTCCGACTTCGACGGGTTCGTCTCGCTCAACGGCGGCAACCCCGATCCCGACGATTATTTCGGCCGCACCTTCCAGACCGGCGGCGCGACCAACGTGTTCAAATACTCCAACCCCGACCTCGACAAGCTGCTCACCGATGGCCGGATGGAGACCGACGCGGCGAAGCGCAAGCCGATCTATGACGCGGCGCAGAAGATC
>CAIWAJ010000292.1:0-6304 GCA_903910565.1 uncultured Rhodospirillales bacterium | reverse complement strand
GGCAACCGCTCCGCGCCGCACCGCCCGCGGCAGGCCCGCGGCATGGCCCCTTCCCGCCTCGTGCCTCAAGCCGCAAACGCGTGCCGTACGCCCGCGCCCACATAAGCGCCGACGAAGTTACGGGCCGGCAAGCGCGTCGCCGAACCGTGCGCTATTTGTTACGATATAGAAACTATAATCCCAGCGGCCGCAGAAACCCATTGATCGCCGCCGCCACCAGAACCGGCGTCTGCACCGCCATGAAATGCCCGCTCTCGATCGCGGCAAACGTCGCGCCCGGAATCGCGGCCGCAATCGGCTCCACCACCGCGGGCGGCCGCAGCTTGTCATGCGTCCCGGCGATGCAATGCACCGGGCAGGTAATGGCCGCGAGCGTGTCGCCGAGTTCGGCGTTCACCAGCATGCGATAGATCGCCGCGTAGGAATTAGGGTCGCCGGCCATCCAGCGTGCCCGGAACCGCCGATACATCTCGGCGTCATGCCGCACCTCCGGCGGGTAGGAATTGGCGAAACTCGTCTCGACGGCCGCCCGCATCCCCGCCGCCTCCGTCGCCGCCACGCTCGCCAGCACGCCTTCCCGCCGCGCCGCCGCCATCCCCGTCGCCGGCGCCATGGCGATCACCGCCGCCGCCCGCTCCGGGTAGCTGCCGGCAAACGTCAACGCGATCCCGGCCCCCACCGCGCAGCCCGCCAGCGCCACCTTGCCGGAGATGCCCTCGGCATCGAGCAGTGCCTTGATATCGCTCGCCATGGTGTGAAACGTCACCGCCGCCCGCAGCTTCTCGGACTGCCCGGCACCCCGCGTATCGTACCGAAGAATCCGCCGCCCCGGCAAAAGCGCGGGCAGCACGCCGTCCCAGCTCTCCAGCGTGCCCCCCATCTCGTGCACCAGCACCAGATCGGCCGGCCCGTCGCCTATAACATCATACCGTAACGAGGTGCCGTTGATGTCGACCCAGTCCATCGCTCAATCCTTCTCGGCAATGTCCGGTGCCGCCAGAACCCCGCAGTCATCCGCGAACCGCAACGCCGCCCCGGTGCGCGCCTGCAAATCCGCGCGCGACAACCCGGCGATAATCTCATGCACCAGGAACCCCTCCGCATCCCGCGAAATCACCGCGAGGTCGGTATAGATGCGGGTCACACAGGACGGCGCGGTGAGCGGCAAAGTGCAGGCCCGCAACAAGCGGGGCGCCCCCTTGCGCGTGGTGTGCTCCATCATCACCCACACCTCCTTGGCCGCCGCCGCGAGATCCATCGCCCCCCCCACCAGCGGCCCCTTGTCGGGGATGCGGTTGTCCCAGTTCGCGAGGTCGCCGTTATCGGCCACCTCGAAGGCGCCGAGCACGGTGACATCGATATGCCCGCCCCGGATCATCGCGAAGGACCAGGCCGAATCGATCACCGTCCCGCCCGGCGCGATGGTGATCTTCCGGCTCCCAGCATCCACCAGGTCGCTATCCGCCGCATTGGCCGAGGCAAGCGGCCCCGCGCCGATCACCCCGTTCTCCGACTGGATGACAACCTCGCGCCCATCGCGAACATAGTCCGAGCAATTGACGGGCATGCCGAGCCCGAGATTGACGAGCCAGCCATTCTCGAAATCCTGGCCAACGCGCCAGGCGATCTGCTGCCGGTTGAGTGGGGTCATGTCGGGCCTCACGCGGTGACGACGCGGTTGACGAAAACGCCGGGCAGCTCGATCCGCTCCGGCGCGATAGGCTCGCTCTGGCTGACCCGCACCTCGGCGATCGTCAGCTTCGCCGCGGTCGCCATCGCCGGCCCGAAATTCTTCTGCGCGTGGCGGAAGGTGAGGTTGCCAAACCGGTCCGCCACATCGCCCCTGACGAAGGCGACATCCGCTTTGATCGCCTCTTCCAGCACGTAGTCCCGCCCGTTGAACCGCCTTACCTCCTTGCCCGCGCCAAGATCGGTGCCAAACCCCGCCGGCGTATAATAAGCGGGAATGCCCGCGCCCCCCGCCCGGATGGATTCCGCGAAGGTGCCCTGGGGAAGACAAACCAATTCAATCTTGCCGGCCTTGTAGAGCTGCTCGAACGGCGAAAGCTCCGCCCCCCGCCCCCGCGCCGCCGAGCAGATCACCTTACGCACCAGCCCCGCCTCGATCAGCGTATGGGTCTGCGACAGCGGATGGGTCGCCGAATTCACCACCAGCGTCAGCCCACCCACCCCCCGGTCCCGCAACGCCAGCACCAACGAGTTGGCGAATCCGGCGCCCCCGAAGCCGGAGATCATCACCACCGCCCCCTCGCCGATATCCGCCACGGCTTCGGCCGCCGAGCTTACGCGCTTGTCGATCGCCATCGTCCACTCCCTGTTGCCGGCGATGCTGCCCGCCGCAAGCGGGTGGGTCAATCAATCAGAAGCGGGGACGCGCCGGGTTGAAGTCCGGCACGTGCTTGCGCATCTCGCTGGCGTCATCGCGCCGGCGAATGCCGCAGGTCAGATAATTGCGATGCAACCCCGCCAGCGCCGTGCGGTCGAGCGTCACCCCCAATCCCGGCCCCGGCGGGGGAACCAGCGCGCCGGTGTTGAAGCAGAGTTTGCCGCCCTGTATCACCTCATCCTGCTGCCACGGATAATGCGTGTCGGCGGCGTAGGTCAGGTTGGGCAGCGTCACGCCGACATGGGTCATCGCGGCCAGGCTGATGCCGAGATGCGAGTTGGAGTGCATCGAAATCCCGAGCCCGAACACCCGCCCCATATGGGCGAGTTGTTGGGTGGCACGCAGCCCGCCCCAGTAATGGTGGTCGGTGAGGATGACCTGCACGGCGTTGCGGTCGAGCGTTTCGCGGAAATGCCCCCATTCCGTCGTCACCATATTGGTGGCGAGCGGCATGGAAGCGTGTTTGGCCACCTCGCCCATTTCGGCCAGCGTCGAGGTGGGGTCTTCGAGATACTCCAGCAGCCCGTCGAGTTGGGGCAGCACCCGCAGCGTGGTCGCCACCGACCAGCCGCCATTGGGGTCGATGCGCAGCGGATAGCCCGGAAAGGCGTCACGCAGGGCGCGCAGCGTCTCGATCTCGTCGTCGGGCTCGAACACCCCGCCCTTGAGCTTGATGGAGGTGAAGCCGCTTTCCGCGATCATCCGGCGGGTTTCGCCGACCATCTGGGCGTGCGTCACCACCTCCCCCCAGTCATCCGCGGGGTAGCCGGGGTCGCCGTGGTGGCGGGCGAATTTGTAGAAGAGGTAGGCGGAATACGGCACCGCCTCGCGCACCGCGCCGCCGAGCAGGGCGTGGAGCGGAACCCCGAGGATGCGGGCCTGGAGATCGAGAAAGGCGACCTCGAACGCCCCGAAGGCGACGTTGAGCCGCCGCCCGCCGGTGCGCGGGAAATCGGCGCCGGCTTCGGTTGTGCCGAACAGAGCGATACTCACCCGTTCGCGCAACCCGTTGAGGTCGAACGGGTCTAGCCCGGCAAGCATGGGCGCCGCGGCGGTGAGGTCGGCGAGGGTTTCGAGGTCGCCATAGCCTTCGCCAAGCCCGATGATGCCGTCTTCGCCGGCCACCTCGATGATGCTGCGCAGCGCCCAGGGCTCATGCACGCCGGCGACGTTGAGCAATGGCGGATCGCGGAACGCCACCGGAGTCACCACCACTTCGCCCACACGTGTCATCGCCTTCCCCCCTACCGGTGCGGGGGGCATAATCCGCCACAACGGCCGATCCGGCCAAGGGGAAACGCGCATGCCCAGCGATATCGTCTACGTCTCCTGCTCCGACACCTGCGAGATCGCCATTCTCGCCTTTGACCGCGACACCGGGGGCCTGCGCGCGCTCGGCCGCGTGCCGGTCCCGGGGGCCGCAAGCTCGCCGGGCAGCCTGCCGCTGGCGGTGTCGCCGGATGGCCGCTTCCTCTACGCCGGGCTGCGCACGCCGCCGTATCCGGTGACGACCTTCGTCATCGGGCCGGAGGGCGCGCTCACCGCGATCGGCACCGGCGTGCTGGCGGACAGCATGTGCTACCTCACGGTCGACGCCACCAGGCGGGCCCTGCTCAGCGCCTCCTATCCCGGCGCGAAACTCGCGGTGAACCCGATCGGGCGGGACGGCGTGGCCGGCGATCCGTCGCAGGTGATCGCCACGCCGCCCAAGGCGCATTGCGCGGTCATGGACCCGGCCAACCGCTACCTCTACGCCGCCAGCCTCGGGGGAGACGCCATCCTCTGCCAGGCCTTCGACGCCGCGACGTCCCGCCTCGCGCCTTCGGTGACGATCGCCGGGCGAACCAAGCCCGGCGCCGGGCCGCGCCATATCGTGTTCGGCCAGGGCGGACGGATGCTCTACGTGGTGAATGAGTTGGATGGGACGATCACCGTCTTCGCCCGCGATGCCGCGAGCGGGGGGTTGACGGAGCGCCAGACCATTTCGCTGCTGCCCGATGGCGTCACCGAAGCGGCCTCGGCCGATATCCATGTCACGCAAGACGGCCGCTACCTCTATGCCAGCGAGCGGCTCAGCCACACGCTGGTGGGCTACGCCGTCGACCCCGCGGATGGCACGCTCGCGCTGCGCTGCCGGGTGGCCAGCGAGGAGACCCCGCGCGGCTTCCGCATCGCGCCGGGCGGGCGCTTTCTGCTGTGCGCCGGGATGACCTCGGGGCGGCTCGGCGTCTACGCCATCCGCGACGACGGGGTGCTGAGCCGGCAGGCCTCGCAGGAGGTCGGGGTGGGGGCCAATTGGGTGGAGATCGTAACGCTAAAAACCGCTTGACCGAGTCGCCTTCCCCCTTCTTTTTTCAGTGACTTGTGGGGTAGACTTACCGCGCGGCGTCAACTTCGGCGCCGGGGGGAGCGGCGATGGCGTGGGGTGCGCAAACAGGCTCGGCGGCTGAAGGCGGGTTCGTCTCGGCGGATCTGCGCGCCTCTTTCGCACGCCGCATGGCCGAAATCGGCGCATTCCTGCTGGCGGTGCTCGGCGTCGCGCTGCTCGCCGCGCTGATCAGCTACGACCCCGCCGACCCCTCGCTCAACACCGCGACCGCGCGGGTCGCGCATAATTTCGTCCGCCTGCCCGGCGCCATCGCCGCCGACCTCATGCTGCAAGGCTTCGGCCTCGCCGGTGCCCTGCCCGGGGTGGCGTTCCTCGCCTGGTCCTGGCGCATCGGCTCGCATCGCGGCCTCGGCAGCCTGCCGCTGCGTATCGCCTTCCTGCTGCTGGCCTTGCCGGTGCTGGCCGGCACGCTGGCGGGAATCCCCGGCCCCTCCGGCCTGCCGCTGAGCGGGCCCGCCGGCTCCGGCCTGGGTGGCGCCGCGGGCCAGTTGGTCGGTGGCGCGATGCTGAATACCGGGCGGGACCTGTTCGGCCCCTTCGGCGGGCTGGGCCTGTGGTGCCTCGGCGCGATACTGACCTTCCTGCTGACGCTGCTCTCGCTCGGCCTCACCGCCACCGAATGGCGCGCCGCCGGGGTCGCCGCCAAGGCGGGCGCCGTGCATGGCCGTAGCGCCGCCTCGCTCTCCGCGCGCGTGGGCCTCCGCCTCGGGCGCTTCGGCGTCGCGCTGCTGCACCGCATCAACGGAACGCCGCTCCCCGAAGCCGAGCCGGCAACCCCGCCGCCGCCCGCGGTGACCGGGACGCGCACGCCGATCCGCCATGAGCCGGTACTGATCGACCCGCCCCGGCCCAAGCCCGAGCCGCCGAAACCGCCGACCCCACCGACCCCGCCGCGCGGGGACGGCAAGAAGACCCCGCCCGGCCAGCTCGCTCTGCCGATCGAGCAGACCTGGAACTTCCCGCCGCTCGACCTGCTGACCACCCCCCCGAGCCGCGCCGCGATCGGCGCGCCCTCGACCGAGGTGCTCGACGCCACCGCCCGCATGCTGGAGACCGTGCTGCACGACTACGGGGTGGAGGGCGAAATCGTCGCCTATCTCGCGGGCCCCGTGGTGACGCTGTTCGAACTTGTGCCCGCGCCGGGCATCCGCTCCGCCCGGGTGATCGGGCTGGCTGACGACGTCGCCCGCACGCTCGCCGTCACCGCCGTGCGCATCGCCACCGTGCCGGGCCGCAACGTGATCGGCATCGAGGTGCCCAACCGCACCCGCGAGACGGTGTATTTCACCGAGTTGCTGCAATCCGCTGAATGGGTCGACACCCCCTTCCGCCTGCCGCTGGCGCTCGGCAAGGATATCGCCGGCAAATCGATCATCGCCGATCTCGCCCGCATGCCGCATCTGCTGGTGGCCGGCACCACCGGCTCCGGCAAGTCGGTCGGGATCAACGCGATGATCCTCTCGCTGCTCTACAAGCTCTCGCCCGACCAGTGCCGCCTGATCCTGATC
>CAIWAJ010000291.1:0-17841 GCA_903910565.1 uncultured Rhodospirillales bacterium | reverse complement strand
CCTATCGCAAGCCCCCCATCACGCAGCCACGTCCGGCAGCGGCGCGAGGTCGATCGTCGCCGCCACGGCGTCATCCACGGTCTCGAGCCAGACGAAACGCAGCCGGGCGCGAACACTGGCGGGAATCTCGTCGAGGTCGCGCCGGTTGCGGGCGGGGAGCAGCACCGTGTCGATCCCCGCGCGCGCCGCGGCAAACACTTTTTCGCGGATGCCGCCGACCGGCAGCACCAATCCGCGCAGGCTGATCTCCCCGGTCATCGCCGTGGTCGGTGGCACCGCGCGGTCGGTCATCAGGGACGCCAACGCAACATACATCGCCACGCCGGCCGACGGGCCGTCCTTGGGGGTGGCTCCAGCCGGCACATGAACGTGCAAGTCGCTGGTGGAGAATGCGTCGGCGGCGATCCCGAAGCTGGCGGCGCGGGTTTTAAGCAGGCTCAACGCCGCCTGGGCACTCTCCTTCATGACATCGCCGAGCTGGCCGGTGAGGATCAGCTTGCCGAGCCCGGGCATCCGGCTCGCCTCGATGAACAGGATGTCGCCGCCCACCGGCGTCCAGGCCATCCCGGTTGCAACGCCAGGCAGCGCGGCGTGCTGGGCGACATCCGCATCGAACACCCGCGCGCCGAGGATTTTGGCGACTTCATCGGCGTCGATCACGACGGGCTCCGCACGCCCCTCGGCGACGCGCACCGCGACATTGCGGAAAATCGCACCGATCTCGCGCTCGAGGTTGCGCACTCCGGCCTCGCGGGTATAGCCGTCGATCATCAGGTTGAGCCCGGCATCGTCGAGCACCAGCGCATCGGCCGCCAGGCCGTTCTGTTTGAGCTGGCGCGGGATCAGATGCAGACGCGCGATCGCCAGTTTTTCCTCGGCGGTGTAGCCGGATAGCCGGACCACCTCCATCCGGTCGCGCAGCGCGCTGGGAATGGTGTCCAGCACATTGGCGGTGGCGATGAACAGCACCCGGCTGAGATCGAACGGCACGCCGAGATAGGCGTCGCGAAAGGTGCCGTTCTGCTCGGGATCGAGCACTTCGAGCAGCGCCGAGGACGGATCGCCCTGGAAGCCGCCGGCGCCGAGCTTGTCGATCTCATCGAGCATCAGCACGCAGTCCCGCTCGCCGACGCGCCGGATCGCCTGGATGATATTGCCCGGCATGGCCCCGACATAGGTGCGCCGATGCCCGCGGATCTCCGCTTCGTCATGCACGCCGCCGAGGCTGACGCGAACGAATTTGCGCCCCACCGCCCGTGCGATGGACTGGCCGAGCGACGTCTTGCCGACGCCGGGAGGGCCGACGAAGCACAGGATCGGGCCCTTGCCGTCCGGATTGAGCTTGCGCACGGCGAGGAATTCGAGGATGCGCCGCTTGATTTTCTCAAGGCCGAAATGGTCCTCGTCCAGCACGCGGCGGGCCTCGGGAATGTCGATCGGCGCCCCGGCCGCGATCTGCCACGGCAGCTCCGTCAGCCATTCCAGATAGGCCCGCACCATCCCGGCTTCCGCGGCGCCTTCGGGCATCCGCTCCAGCCGGCGCAGTTCGCGCCTTGCCTGCGCCGTCACATCGGCGGGCATCCCCGCCTGTTCGAGCTTCTGCTTGAGGTCGCTGATGTCCGAGGCCTGGTCATCGGCCTCGCCAAGCTCCTTCTGGATCGCCGTGAGCTGTTCGCGCAGCATGAACTGGCGCTGGCGGCCGCCCATCGCCGCGCGGGTCTGCTGGCCGATGTCGTGGGAGAGCTTCAGCACCTCGTGACGATAGGCGAGCAGCGCGATCACCCGGTCGAGCCGCGGCAGCAGGTCGATCGTCTCCAGCACCTCCTGCTTCTCGCCGACCGACAAATCGAGCATGCCGGTCACGAAATCGGCGAGCGCGCCGGCCTGGTCGATCGATTGCAACATCGACGACAGCTCCGCCGGAGCGTGCTCGATCAGCCGCAATGTCGCCAATCCACGCTCGCGCAGCTGATGCAGGCGC
Organism: uncultured Rhodospirillales bacterium; assembly: GCA_903910565.1. Classification (GTDB taxonomy): domain Bacteria; phylum Pseudomonadota; class Alphaproteobacteria; order Acetobacterales; family Acetobacteraceae; genus CAIYPH01. Next base: position 15,860 of record CAIWAJ010000291.1, on the reverse strand, counting down.
GCGTCGATCTCGGTGCTGTGGTCGAGCGGCTCGATAATCCGCTGCACATCGACGGTCGGGTACAATCCCTCGCCAAAAACAGCTTCAATTCGGATACGCCCGACGCCCTGCATGATCGCGTTGTGCGATCCATCGCGTCCGGTGAAATAGCGCAACAGGCGCGCCTCGCTCCCGATCGGGTGCAGGTCGGCGAGGCTCGGAGTCTCGCTATAAGGCTGGCGCTGTAGGACGAGGGCGATCGGCTGGTCGGTTCGCGCCGCCTCCTGCAACGCGGCCGCGGCGGCAGGGCTGGCGATGGTCAACGGCATCACCACCCCCGGCAGCAGGACCGTATCCATGATCGAGACCAGGATCAGGGTGCCAGGCGAGCTGGCGCGCTCGCCGGCCTTGGGGTCCAACGCATCCATCAGGCAAGCCTCCGCAATGTGACGTTCAGGCATCCATCCACGTGATCGGTGCCGCCAAGCTGAAACGTGCCGGGTGGCAGACGCACCTGCCGTTCAAATCGGCCATGCGGCAGCTCAACGCGATGGACCCGCGCCGGCCCGGGCAGCGTCGGCCAGCGCCGCACTCCCCGGACCAGGAGCGCGCCATCGACGATGGCGAGCTGCATATCCTCCCGCCGCACGCCAGGGAGCGCCACGATCGCCAGCAGCCCCAGCTCGGTTTCCAGCACGTCGATCGCCGGCTCCCAGCCGTCGGCGGTCGGTGAGAAGACGTCCTGGCGCACCCGATCGGAGCGCGCCAGGATCGTTAGCGCCTCCGACCACATCATATCCCGCGCCGACCATGACATTTGGCATCTCCCTGTTACCTCGCGCGTCGTTTCGATGGCTCCGGAAACGTGCCGGCCGGCGGCGTTCAGCGGTGTGCGTGGGCTTACCAGCCGTAGCCCGGCCAGCCGTAATAGCCGTGAAGTTCCCGCTCATATGCACGATCGATCTCGGCCATCGGGTCCCACGGCGGGCTGTTCTTCACGCGATCACGGGTGATATCGAGCCGGATTTCCTCCTCGGCCCAGCTGATTTCGCGCACCGCGAAGGGCGAGACGAGCACGTGCTGGCCGAACCACCAGTTCTTCGTGTCGATGATGAGATAGTTGATGTGCCAGTTGGCGTCATCGAGCAGCAGGTTCTCGACATGGCCGATTTCACCGTCGGTCGCGTGGACGTGATAGCCCTTCACGGTGCTGATGCTGCGCAGATGCGGATCTCCATCATTGAGACGCAATCCGAGGCCCGGGGGCTCGCGCAGCATGGTGTCCGTGTAGTACGGGGCCGACGCTATCGCGCCAGGGCCAAAATAACTGCTGCCCCAGACCGGGTCCCACCCGTAGTAGCTGTAGAGATCGGATTCCATTTGTTGTGAAACGGGGCGGTCCTGGAGAATATCCGGGCTGTCCTTGACCTGCGCTTTCGTCAGCCGAACAGCAAGCTCCTGACGCCGGTGGTCGGCCTCCTGGATGGCGGAGGGATGGATCAGGACCATGCGTCCGGGCAGCCAGTTCCCGGTATCGACCACGAGCCATCGCACCTTCCAGGTCGTGTCGTCGAACAGCAGGTCAGTGACACTGCCGATCTTGCCGTCACGCGCGTGGATTACGTAGCCTTCGAGAGCGGATCCGACCAACAGCATTGTGTGACCTCATAATGGTTTCGCATGCGTCAAAAGCCGTTCCTCCGCACCTGACATGGCCAGCGGTTCGGCTCAGCTGGCCCAGTATCGGGCTGGCGGAGCAGGGAAGAAGCCTCGGAAATTACTCAGTGCATTCCGGCAATATCACGCGACGAGCGGTTGGGCGCGCGGCTGAGTAGTTTCCGGGGCTGCGCCGTTTGAGCCCCCGGCATCTATGTATGGCCGACCGCTGCGGCATCACGCGGCGGCCGGGAAATGGCCCGGAATCACCACGCTCCGCCGACGACCTGGCGGCTGACATGTCCAGGTTCACGTTCGCGTTCCCGAAAGGAGCGTCACCATGAGCAAAGTCATCGGGATCGATCTCGGTACCACCAATTCCTGCGTCGCGATCATGGACGGCCAGGAGGCCCGGGTGATCGAGAACGCCGAGGGGGCGCGGACCACACCCTCCATTGTCGCCTTCGCCGATAGCGGGGAGCGCCTGGTCGGGCAATCCGCCAAGCGTCAGGCGGTGAGCAACCCGACCAATACGATCTATGCCGTCAAGCGCCTGATCGGCCGGCGTTATGACGATCCGCTGGTGGCCAAGGACAAGGGGCTGGTGCCCTATGGGATCGTGCGAGGCGACAATGGTGACGCGTGGGTCGAGGCGAAGGGGAAGACCTACCCGCCCTCGCAGATCAGCGCCTTCATCCTCGGCAAGATGAAGGAGACCGCCGAGGCGTTTCTTGGCGAGACCGTCACCGAGGCGGTGATCACCGTGCCGGCCTATTTCAACGACGCCCAGCGCCAGGCGACCAAGGACGCCGGCAAGATCGCCGGCCTCGACGTGCTGCGCATCATCAACGAGCCGACCGCGGCGGCGTTGGCTTATGGGCTCGACAAGAAGAAGGGCGGCCGGATCGCGGTCTATGACCTCGGCGGCGGCACCTTCGATATTTCCGTGCTGGAAATCGGCGACGGCGTGTTCGAGGTGAAATCGACCAACGGCGACACCTTCCTCGGCGGCGAGGATTTCGACGCGCGGGTGATCGACTACCTCGCGGCCGAATTCAAGCGCGAGCAGGGGATCGACCTGCGCAGCGACAAGATGGCGCTGCAGCGGCTGAAGGAAGCCGCCGAGCGGGCCAAGATCGAACTCTCCGCCACCAAGGAGACCGACGTCAATCTCCCGTTCATCACCGCGGATGCCTCGGGGCCGAAGCATCTCGTGATGAAGTTGACGCGGGCGAAGCTGGAGACCCTGGTGGAGGATCTGATCCTGCGCACCATGGAGCCGTGCAAGGCGGCGCTGAAGGACGCCGGGGTGACATCCAGCGAGATCGATGAGGTGATCCTGGTCGGCGGCATGACCCGGATGCCCCGGGTGATCGAGGCGGTGAAGCAGTTCTTCGGGCGCGAGCCGGCGCGTAACGTGAACCCCGACGAGGTGGTGGCGATCGGCGCGGCGGTGCAGGGCGGCATCCTCAAAGGCGACGTCAAGGACGTGTTGCTGCTTGACGTGACGCCGCTCAGCCTGGGCATCGAGACCCTCGGGGGCGTGTTCACCCGGTTGATCGAGCGGAACACGACGGTGCCGACCAAGAAGAGCCAGACATTCTCGACCGCCGAGGAGAACCAGAGCGCGGTGACCATCAACGTGTTCCAGGGCGAGCGCGAGATGGCGGCCGACAACAAGGCTTTGGGCAATTTCAACCTGACCGGCATCGCGCCGGCGCCGCGCGGGATGCCACAAATCGAGGTGACGTTCGATATCGACGCGGACGGCATCGTGGCGGTGCAGGCGAAGGACAAGGCGACCGGCAAGGAGCAGCAGATCCGCATCCAGTCGAGCGGCGGGCTCGACGCGGCGGCGATCCAGCGCATGGTCAAGGAGGCGGAGACGAATGCGGTGGCCGACAAGAAGCGGCGGGCGTTCGTGGAATCGCGGAACCATGCCGATGCGCTGATGCACCAGGTGGCCAAGCATCTGGCGGAAGGCGGGGCGAAACTGCCGGCGGCGCTGCGGAGCGAGGCCGAAGCCGCCGTCACCGCCGCCCAGGCGGCGATGGAGGGGAGTGACCATGACGCGCTGACCAAGGCCGTCGAACGCCTCACCCAGAGTGCGGCGAAGCTTGGCGAGGCGTTGCACCAGCCCGAGGCCGGAGCCGGCGCTACCGCGGGCGGCAAGGCGGATGACGGCGTGGTTGATGCCGAGTTCGAAGAGGTGAGCGATGGGAGGAAGCCGTCCTGACCACTTGCGGCGGCGGGTTTGTTTTTGTTGCTAAATCGTAACAAATAGGGCGTGCAAGTGCCCCTCGCGAAATCCATGTCGCGAGGGGTGGGGGCGCGCGTGCGGCGCGGCGACCGGGTTGTGTTGGGCGGAGCGTGCTCAGCCCAACACGCATCGGCGCCCGGGCGGGGCGCATGGTGGCGGCGCGGGACGGATGGGGGGCGTGGGGTGCGCGCCGGGGCAGCGTCGCGCCGTGGGCGGCCACCGCGATGTCTGCGAGAATCTGCGCCTCGGCCCGCGCGAGGTGCGCCACCAGCCTGGCGTGGAGCCGGCGATCGGGGTGGTTGGGCGGGAGATCGGCGATATCCGCGAACAGGCGCTCCACCAGGGCGATCACCAGCCGCACGACCGCCAGCGTGGCCGCAAGGCCGGCGGGGTGGCTCGGGGCGGGGGAGGCGGACGACATGTCGGCGGTGGCTCCTGGTTGGTGAGGACGTACTTCGTTGATATGACCATAAGTGTCAAGGCATTTTTACCAGAATTAGACAATTTTCTTGATACGCGATTGCGAGGCGGCGTTCCCCAAACGGATAAAAATTTTTTGCTTCTTTTTTCCAAAAAAGAAGCGCTTGCTTCCTACCCAAACAACCCATGCAAAAACCACCGCGGCGCCCCCTCCAGCCCCGCGCGGAACAGCCAGAAGCGCGCGCCCTCGGTGTCTTCCACGCGGTAGTAGTCGCGCACCAGGTCGGTTTCCGGGCGGCTGTCGTCCATGGTGCGGCGCCACCATTCGGCGGCGATGCGTTCGGGGCCGGAGGCGGCGCGGACGCGGTGCAGCGCGCCGCGCCAACGGAACAGGATGGGCGGCTCGTCGGGCACCAGGGCGGTGGCTTCCACCGGCTCGGGACGGCGGAGCAGGCGGATCGGGCGTTCGGCGGAGGGGTCGTATTCCCAGGCCGGACGGGTGGCGGTCATCGGCGGCACACGGCGGACGGCGCGTTCGGGGACGTGGCTTTCATAGGGTTCGGTGCGCCAGATGTGGTCGGGGCCGATGCGGTTGGCCAGGCCGTCGATGGTGGCGGCGAGCGTGGTGGCGGCTTCGCGCCCGTCATCGAGGCGGCGTTGCGGCGGGCGGTGGGGGGCGATGTCCTCGGCGGTGAGGATGGCGGCGTCGATGCCGAAACCGGGGTCGATCTCGCCCAGTTTGGCGGCGAGGAGTTTGACGATGTGCGGCGCGTCGCGGCCGGGCAAGGAGGTGCCGATGGCGATGGCGGGGCGGGCGCCGTCGACGCGCAGGAAAATGGCGGTGAAGCGGTGGGCGCCGCGCTCGGCGGCCTCGAGGCGGGCGCAGAGGGGGGCGGCCAGCGCCGCGAGGGCGCGGGTGAGGTCGTCCGCGGTGCCGATCGGCTCGGCGAAGGCGCGGCGGGCCTCCCAGGGCTCTGGGGCGCGCGGCCAGGCGATGGCCTCCTCGGCGGCGCCGTGCGCCTGGTCGAGCCGCTGCACCGGGGTGGGGCCGAAGCGGGCGGTGAGCTCGCCGCGGGGCTGGCGGGCGAGTTCGCCGATGCTGCGCAGGCCGAGCCGGCGCAGGCCGGCGACCAGGCGGGCATCGAGGCGCAGGAGGGCGACCGGCAGCGGCGACAGCTCCGCCCGCTCGGCGCCCGGCGCGGCGTGGATGCAGGTGCCCCGCGCGGTGGCGGCGCGGGCCAGCGCCCAGGCGGCGCCGCGGGTGCCGGCGACCGCGAGGCGGTGTTCCAGCCCGGCGCGGATGAGCCGGGCGGAGAGATCGGCCGCGAGGCCGCGTTCACCGCCGAAGAGGTGCTCGCAGCCGGTGATGTCGAGCACCAGCCCGTCCGGCACGTCGGGCGCGGCGAGGGGGGTGTAGCGCTCGGCCCAGGCGGCGAGGCGGGCCAAAGCGGCGCGATCGGCGCCTGGATCGGCGTCCAGCACATCGAGCTCCGGGCAGATGGCGCGCGCCTCGGCCAGCGCCTGGCCGGGGGCGAGCCCGGCGGCGGCGGCCTCGGGGTTGACGGCGGCGAGGCGGCGGACGGCGTGGAGGGTCTCGACGGTGGCGGCCGGTTTAGCTGGCGCTTCGTGTTCTCCCGGCATCCGGCGCAGCCGCAGCAGCGGCCAGCCCGGCAACCATACGCAGAGGATGCGGCCCATCGTGATCTCCTTCCCTCGCCTGCATGATCCATCCCCCCTCGAAGCCGCCGCGCGCATGGACCAGCCGCACGCGCCAGCGGGCGGGGCCGGGGGTGCCGGCGATGATCGCCGTGGGGGCGGGGGCGATTTCCCAGCGCGTCACCGCGGCGATGGGTTCCTCGGCCATGGGTTTGCGCCCGTGCGGCCAGCGGCGCAGCACGAAGCCGGTGGTGCCATGCTTGAGGCAGGCGAGCTGCAACCGCCGCGCCGCCACCCGGCCGAGCCGGCCGACCTCGCCGACCACCGCGCCGGCCCCGCCGGCCCGCAGCACCGCCTCCATGGCGGCGAGGCTGGCATCGTCATCCCGCGTCTCGACCATGACGAGGCGACCGGGGTCGAGCCCATAGGTCAGCAGGCCGGGCGGGTGCAGGTCCGCCACCGCGGGGCCGATCCAGAACACCTCGCGCCCGCGGGCGATGGCGCCCACCAGGCAGGCGAGGAAGCCGGCGCCGGACGCCCCGGCCTCGACATCGATCCCCATGGCCGAGACCTCGTGCAGCACGCCGAGCGGCAGGCCGCCGCCGGGCAGGCAGGCATCCACCGCCGGCGCGCCGAACGGCCAGACGCCGTGGCCGGACGGCGGCTGAAGCGCCGCGAGCTGGGCGCGCAGGGCGGCGGGAATGGGGGATATGTTCATCATTTGTTCGCGCATAGATTCCCCAATCCGAGTTGGGAGTCAAGCGTTTAGGACGCAGGTCCGAGATTTAGAGGGGAAGGTAGGGGTGTTCTTTTTGTGAACAAAAAGAACCAAAAAAACTTTTCTCTCCGTTTGCTTGGGAGTTTCCCAGGGTCCAAAGCAGTCAAGCGGATAGAAGTTTTTTGGTTCTTTTTTTCAAAAAAGAACCGCTTTCCTGCTTTCTATGCGCCGAACCGGTCACGCCAGGAGGGCAACGCGGCGGGGTAAGGCAGCGCGGCGGCTTCGTAGACGCCCCGGGCGATGGCGCGGGCCATCACCATGGTGGCGAGGTGGCCGAGTTCGGTGAGGCCGCCTTCGGCGAGCGGTTTGGCGCCGGTGGCGGCGGCGAAGACGGTGTCGCCATCGGAGGGGGCGTGGGCGGGCAGGAGGGCGCGGGCCAGGCCGTCATTGGCCATGATGGCGAGGCGCTTGGCCTGGGATTTGGTCAGCACGGCGTCGGTGGCGATGAGGGCGATGGTGGTGGCGGTTTCGGTGGGGGGGCGCTGACCCTTGGTGCGCAATGCGAGGTCGGCGGGGGTGATGGTGGAAGGCCAGCCGCGGCCGCCGAATTCGGCCCCGGCCTCGAAGGGCGCGGCCCAGAAATGCGGGCCGGCGCCGATGGTGGCGGTGCCGATGGCGTTCACCACCGCGAGGGCCGCGACGATATGGCCGCCCGAGGCGGTGGCACTGGCCGAGCCGATGCCGCCTTTCACGGTGGCCGTGGTGGCGCCGGTGCCGGCGCCGGCGGTGCCGAGGGCGAAGGGACCGGGGGCGGCGGCGATCGCCGCCTGGTGACCGAGGTCGCGATAGGGGGAATGCAGGCCCCAGTTCTTGTCGCCGCCGTTGTTGAGATCGAACACGATGGCGCCGGGCACCAGCGGGACCAAGGCGGGGCCGAGGCGGAGCCCCCTGCCCTGCGCCCGCAGCGCCGATTGCACGCCGCCGGCGGCATCGAGGCCGAAGGCGGAGCCGCCGGAGAGGGCGATGGCGTCGATCTTCTGCTGCGTCATCTCCGGTTCCAGCATCGCGGTGTCGCGGCTGCCGGGGGCGCCGCCGAGCACCACCACGGAGACGGTGGCCGGCTGGTCGAAGATGATCGCGGTGACGCCGGAGCCGAGGCGGAGGTCGGTGGCGTGGCCCACCTGGATGCCGGCGATATCGGTGAGCAGGTTGCGCATCTTGGGTCTCCGTTTGGCCGGCCGGCCCACGGGGTTGCGGTGGGGGCACCGGTTCAGGTAGCGGATTTTCCGGACTGCCGCCATGTTGCGGGCCACGCGATCCCGCGCGGCGCATGGCGATTGGTGGGTTACGCACCTAACATTCGTGCCGATGCGTCCTATCTTTCTCCCATCAGCCGTGCCGCAACCAGGCCGCGAGGAGACCCATTATGCTCAACCCCGTCACCCCCCTCCCCCTCAAGGACCCCACGCTTTTCCGCCAGGCCAACTACATCGACGGCAAATGGGTGCAGGCGGATTCCGGGCGGACCATCGCGGTGCGCAACCCGGCGACCCAGGAGATCATCGGCGAGGTGCCGGCACTGGGGGCGGCGGAGACGCGGCGCGCCATCGATGCGGCGTTCGCGGCGCAGAAGGGCTGGCGGGCGATGCTGGCCAAGGAGCGCAGCGTGATCCTGCGCAAATTGTTCGACCTGATGATCGCCAATACCGAGGATCTCGCGGTGATCATGACGGCCGAGCAGGGCAAGCCGCTGGCGGAGAGCAAGGGCGAGATCGCCTATGCCGCGAGCTTCATCGAGTGGTTCGCCGAGGAGGCCAAGCGGGTCTATGGCGACACCATCCCGCAGAACGCCAAGGGCCGCCGCATCATCGTGCAGAAGGAGCCGATCGGCGTGTTCGCCGCCATCACGCCGTGGAACTTCCCGGCCGCGATGATCACCCGCAAGACCGGGCCTGGCTGGGCCGCCGGCTGCACCGGGGTGATCCGCCCGGCCTCGCAGACGCCGTTCTCGGCGCTGGCGATTGCGGTGCTGGCGGAGCGGGCGGGGATGCCGGCGGGGGTGTGCAACGTGATCACGGGGCCGTCGGGCGAAGTGGGCGGCGAGCTGACGTCGAACCCGAAAGTGCGGAAGCTGACCTTCACCGGCTCCACCGAGGTGGGTGCCAAGCTGCTGGCGCAGTGCGCGCCGACCATCAAGAAGACCAGCATGGAGCTTGGCGGCAACGCGCCGTTCATCGTGTTCGATGACGCCGATCTCGACCAGGCGGTGCTGGGCGCGATGGCCAGCAAGTATCGCAACACCGGGCAGACCTGCGTTTGCGCCAACCGGATCCTGGTGCAGGATGGGGTGTATGACGCGTTTGCCGCCAAGCTGAAGATGGCCGTCGAGGCGCTCAAGGTGGGCAACGGCATGGAGCCGGGTGTCACCCAGGGGCCGTTGATCAACGCCGACGCGGTGACCAAGGTGGAGGAGCATATCGCCGACGCGCTCTCCCGCGGCGCCAGCATCGTGACAGGCGGCAAGCGCCACGCACAGGGCGGCAATTTCTTCGAGCCGACGCTGCTCGCCAACGTGCCGCACGACGCGATGATTTTCCGCGAGGAGACTTTCGGCCCGGTGGCGCCGCTGTTCCGCTTCCACACGGAGGAGGAGGCCATCGCGCTGGCCAATGATACCGAGTTCGGGCTGGCTTCCTATTTCTATGCCAAGGACGTCGGCCGCATTTTCCGCGTCGCCGAGGCGCTGGAATACGGCATGGTCGGCATCAACGAGGGCATCATCTCCACCGAGGTGGCGCCGTTCGGCGGGGTGAAGTCGTCCGGGCTGGGGCGCGAAGGGTCGCACCAGGGGATCGATGAGTACCTGGAGGTGAAGTATCTCGCGCTTGGGGGGATCGGGACGTAGGGGGAAGCCGCTCTTTCATTTCAGAGAAAGCAGCCCCTCCCTCTCAGACCAACGCCCGCACGGCGCCCACCAAGGCGCCAAGCCACAGCACGGCGAAAATCGCCGCCTGGGCGCCGAAATAGGGTCCCCGCTTCTCGGCCGCCGCCGCATAGGCCAGCACGTAGCCAAGCCGTGCCAGCGCCCACAGGGCGCCCAGCGCGGCCGCCCACGCATCGCTGACCGAGGTGGCGAACAGCCACAGCGCGGGGAGGAACAGCGGCATCCATTCGAGCGTGTTCTGCTGCGCGCGAAAAGCACGCTCGAACGCCGGGTGCCCCGCCACAGCGGGGGCCTTCACGCCATAGGTGCCGCGCGCGCGACCGACCAGCAGGCCGGCGAAGAAGTAGACCGCGAGGGCGGCGAGCGTCGCCAGGGTGGTGAGCGGAAACTGGGCGATCAGGTGCATCGAAAGTTCCCCTTGTGTTCCTTGGCACGATGCCAGAGATGTGCCGGCCGGTCAATGGCGCGGATCGGCATTGGCAAGACCGGCGCGCCGCCCCACATTGCCGCCAGATCATTCGGATGGAACCTGACATGCCCTACGACTTCGACGTCTTTGTCATCGGCGGCGGCTCCGGCGGCGTGCGCTTCGCCCGCATGGCGGCCGGGCACGGCGCCAAGGTGGGCGTGGCGGAGGAGCGCTTCTGGGGCGGCACCTGCGTCAACATCGGCTGCGTGCCGAAAAAACTGCTGGTGATGGCCGCCGAATATGGCGCCGCCGCCGCTGACAGCGCCGGCTTCGGCTGGGATGTCGCGCCCGGCCGGCATGACTGGCCGCGCCTGATCGCGGCCAAGAACAAGGAGATCGAGCGGCTCAACGGGGCCTATAAGCGGCTGATGTCCGGCTGCACCAGCTTCGAGGCGCGGGCGACCTTCCTCGATGCCCATACGCTCGATGTCGGCGGCCAGAAAGTTACCGCCGAGCGGATTGTCATTGCCGCCGGCGGGCGCCCGGTGCGGCCGACATTCCCCGGCGAAGAACACGCCATCGTCTCGGATGACGCCTTCTATCTGCCCGAACTGCCCGCGCGCATCGTCGTCCTCGGCAGCGGCTATATCGCGGTGGAATTCGCCGGGATTTTCGCCGGGCTCGGCGCCAAGGTCGATCTCGTGTTCCGCCAGGACCTGCCGCTGCGCGGCTTCGACGAGGACATGCGCGAGGGCCTCGCCGAGGCGATGAAGAACCAGGGGATCACCCTGCACCACGCCAGCACGGTGGCGAGCGTGGAGGCGAACGGCGGGGCGAAGCGGGTGCATCTGGTGAACGGCACGATGCTCGATTGTGACCTGGTGTTCTCCGCCCTCGGCCGGCAGGCCTACACTCAGGGCCTCGGGCTGGAGGCCGCGGGGGTCGAGACCAACGGGTTCGGCGCCGTGGTGGTGGATGGGCAGAGCCAGACCTCGGTGCCCAACATCTACGCCATCGGGGACGTCACCGACCGGCTGAACCTCACCCCCGTCGCCATCGCCGAGGGCCACTCCCTGGCCGACCGGCTCTACGGCGCCGGCCCGCGGATGTGGGATCTCGACCGCGTCGCCACCGCCGTCTTCTCCTCGCCGCCGATCGGCACGGTGGGGCTGACCGAAGCGCAGGCGGCGAAAAACGGACCCGCCGATATCTACGTCGCCAAATTCACCCCGATGCGCCACACCCTGTCGGGCCGCGCGCGCAAGACGATCATGAAACTTGTCGTCGACCAGGCGAGCCAGAAAGTGGTCGGCGCCCATATGCTCGGCGAGGACTCGCCGGAAATCCTCCAGGGCCTGTCGATCGCCATTAACGCCGGCGCCACCAAGGCGGATTTCGACCGCACAGTGGGCATCCACCCCACCGCCGCCGAAGAATTCGTCACCATGCGCACCCGCACCCGCGTCGCCGGGGGGTGAGACGCGGATCGGTTAGGAAGGCGAGGGGCGCTGTCCCCTCGCCCCCCGCCAGGTCCGTCGCGCGCCTCCCTTCAACGGCCCGGGCGGGCGGCGATGGCGCGGGCGCGGGCCATTGCCTGGGAGGCAAGCAGCACGCCGGCGGGGTCGGCGTCGAGCCCGGCCTTGTCGAGGGCGTCGATTGTCCAGGTGTTGCAGGTGTAGAAGCCGGAATAGGTCGGCGTCGCGCCATAGAACACGTAGCCGGGGAAGGCCCCCTCGCCGAGGCGGTTGAGCGCGCCATCGGGTGATTTTTCCAAGCTGTCCCACAGGAAATCGGCGAGGCGGTCGAGCTCGGCCTGGGTGACCTTGATCGGCACCATCTCGACGTCGTGGTACATCTCGGGCGGCGCGCCGACCAGCGCGGTGGTCAGAACGGTGCCGGGGCCCGGGAAGACCGCGGTGACCATGTCGAGCGTGTTGGTCTTCACCTTCTGCATATAGAGCCGCTCGCCGAAGCCGAAGGTAAAGTAGCCGGCGCCGGGGAAGACGCTGTTGAGGCGGGTCAACCCGCCGGTGACGCGTTTCGCGGGGATCGAGACCTCGGTGTGCCATTCATGCAGCAGCACGTAGATCGTGGCGTCGGCGGGTTGGGGCGGATCGGCCGGGCGGGGGCTGGGCGCGACGCAGCCGGCGAGGAGCAGGAGAAGGACGGCTAGGCGGATCACGGCGCATCTTTCTCCGGTAGCGCGATGCCCGCCAGCGCCTGCCAGACGCGGATGACGAAGGCATCGTCGCGCGCGCCCTGCCCGTTCGCCGCGGCGGCGAGGAACAACTGGTGGGCGGCCGATGCCATGGGCAGCGGGAAGGTCAGCGCGCGGGCCTGGTCGAGCACGATGCCGAGATCCTTGACGAAGATGTTCACCGATGAGAGCGGGGTGTCATCGCCGGCGAGGATATGGGGCACCCGGTTCTGGAACATCCATGAGGAGCCGGCCGAGGTGGAGATCACGTCGAACAGCACCTGCGGATCGGCCCCCGCGCGGATGCCGAGCGCCATCGCCTCGGCGGCGGTGGCGATATGCACGCCGGCCAGGAGCTGGTTGACCATCTTCACCGTGCTGCCGGCGCCGACCTCCTCGCCGAGCCGCCAGATCTTGCCGGCGATGGCATCGAGCACCGGCTGGGCGCGGACGAAGCCGTCCTCCGGGCCGGAGGCCATCACCGTCATGCTGCCGCCCCGCGCGGCCGCGAAACCGCCGGAGACCGGGGTATCCAGGAACACCAGCCCGCGCTCGGCGAGCCTGGCGCCGAGGGTGCGCGCGGCTTCGGGCGCGATGGTGACGCAGCCGAGCACCACGGTGCCGGGGGCGAGGCGGCTGGCGCAGCCGAGCTGGCCGAACAGCACGTCCTCGGCCTGGGCCGCGTTCACGACGAACAGCACGATTGCGTCGAGATCATCCGGCAGATCGACCGGACGGCCGACCGAATGCCCGCCGCCAGCCACCAGTTCGGCGCGCGCGCTTTCGCGGAGGTCGCAGCCATAGGTCTCATGCCCTGCCTTCACGAGGCTGAGGGCCGCCCCCATGCCCATGGTGCCGAGGCCGATTACGCCGGTTTTCATCGTTGCGCTCACTTGCAGGGAGTTACAGGGTACGGAACCGCTCGACCGCGGCGACCAGGGCCCGGCGGGTTCCCGGCTCCAGGGCGGAATGCCCGGCATCGGGGATCACCGTCAATCGCGCGCCCGGCCAGGCGGCCGCGAGGTCGAAGGCGGTGCAAGGCGGGCAGATCATGTCGTAGCGGCCCTGGACGATCGCGGCGGGGATATGGGCGATGCGGCCCATCCCCGCGAGCAGACCGCCCTCGCCGAGGAAGAGGTGGTTGGCGAAGTAATGCGCCTCCAGCCGGGCGAGGCCGAGCGAGGCGCGATCATGCGCGAAGGAGTTGGCGCTCTCGGGGTTCGGCATCAACGTGCTGCACGAGCCCTCATAGAGCGACCAGGCGCGGGCAGCTGGCATGTGGATCGCCGGATTGGGGTCGGTGAGGCGGCGCAGGTAGTTCCCCAGCACATCGCCCCGCTCCTCGGGCGGCAGATGGCCGATGAAGGCGGCATTGGCCTCGGGGAACACGGCGGCCATTCCGTGCATAAACCAGTCCAGCTCCGCGGGACGGCCGAGGAAAATGCCGCGCAGCACGCAGCCGCGCACCCGTTCGGGATGCGCCTGGGCGTAGGCGAGGGCCAGGGTAGAGCCCCAGGAGCCGCCGAAGGCCAGGAAATTGGCGATGCCGAGATGGCGGCGCAGCGTCTCGATATCCTCCACCAGATGCGGCGTGGTGTTGCCTTCGATCCTGGCAATCGGGGTCGAGCGGCCGCTGCCGCGCTGGTCGAACACCACGATGCGCCAGAATGCGGGGTCGAAAAACCGCCGGTGAACTGGCCCGGCGCCGGCGCCTGGGCCTCCATGCAGGAACAGCACCGGCACGCCGCGTGGGTTGCCGGATTGCTCCCAGTACATCGTGTGCCCGTCGGACAGCGGCAGATGGCCGGTCTGGAAAGGGGTGATTTCAGGGAACAGATCGCCGTTTGCCATCGTTCTAGTGTACACGGCGCAATGCCCCGGTGAAACGGGCGGCCGAACACGGTGAAGCGATATGGAACGGGTTTTTGTCTTTTTTGGCGCGGTGGCCGGCCTGGCCGCGGTCGCGATGGCCGCCGCGGCGGCCCATATGCTGGCCGGCCGGCTTGACGCGCCGGCGCTGGCCGCCGTGCGCAACACGGTGGACATGCAGGGCTGGCACGCCCTTGCCCTGCTGTTCTGCGCGGTCTGGTCGGCCCGCGGCGGGCTGCTGATCCGGATTGCCGGCGGATGCTTTATCGCCGGGCTGCTGCTTTTCACCGGCGGCGTCTACGCCTCCGCGCTCGGCGGCATCCGCCTGCCTGGCGTGGCACCGGCCGGCGGGACGATCCTGATGCTGGGCTGGCTGTTCGTCGCCTTGTCCGCGGTGACGCGCCGGCGATGATCGGCGCCGCCTACCTGGCAGCCGAGGGGCTGGAGGCCACGCTCGCCGAGGAACTCGCCCGGCGCGGCGCCAGCATCGCCGCCTGGCACGGGCGCCTCGCACTCTCGCCCGAGCCACCGGCGCCGGCCGCCTGGGCGCTCGAGGTCTGGACCGCGCCGCGGGAGATCGCGGTGCCATCGGTGAAGCAGGCGGCCGATGCGCTGCGGGCGATCCAGCGCAACTGGGCGGCCTATGGCGTGGAACACCACCGCCGCATGGCGCTGATCGGCGATCGCCTGCCGCCGGTGAAGGCGCGGCCGCTGGTCTTCCCGGAGCCGGCCCCCACGGCCCATCTCGGCGGCTGGACCCTGCTCGCGCCCGATCGGATGCTGGCGAGCGCTACCAAGACCAGCCCCTTCGTCAACGGCGAATGCCTCTTCGTCGAGGACCGCGTCGGCCCGCCAAGCCGGGCGTACCTGAAACTGTGGGAGGCCTGCACCCGCATCGGCGCCTGGCCGCTGCCCGGCGAGCGCTGCATCGATCTCGGCGCCTCGCCCGGCGGCTGGACCTGGGCGATCGCCCAACTCGGCGCCGAGGTGACGGCGATCGACCGCGCCGACCTCGCCCCCGGGGTGGCCGCGATGCCATGCGTGACGCTGCGTCGCGAATCCGCCTTCGGGCTGGCGCCCGAGCCGGTCGACTGGCTGTTCAGCGACATCATCGCCTACCCGGACCGGCTGCTGGCCCTGGTCAAGGCCTGGATCGCCGCCGATGCGGCGCGGCGGATCGTCTGCACGGTGAAGTTCCAGGGCGCGACGGACCATGAAGCGGCCGATGCCTTCGCCGCCATCCCCGGCGGCAGGCTGATGCACCTGTTCCATAACAAGCACGAACTCACGTTCGTCTGGGAACGCCCGGCGTAATCCCCTCCCGCCAAGGCGGGAGGGGAGGCGCTATCAAACGCTGATTTCGTCCAGCGTCTTGCCGCCATGCTCCGGCACGAAGAACCAAACGCCGATGGCCATGAACGCCATCAGCACCGGGATCGTCATGAAGGACGCATAGAACGAGCCGGTGGTCTGCTGCAGCCAGACCGTGACGAAGGGCCACAGCACGAAGCCGACCAGCCAGGCGATCGCCCAGACCACGCCATTCGCCGCGCCGCGAATGCGGGTCGGGAACACTTCGGCGGTGATGGTCATCGAGGGGCCCCAGAAGCCGAGGAAGCCGATCGACCACAGCAGCCCGTAGACCCACAGCATCGTATGGTCGCGCGTGCTCGCCCACAGGCCGATGAAGATCGCGCCCTCGACCAGCATGACGATGAAGGCGAGGCGGCGGCCGATCCAGTCCGAGATCAT
>CAIWAJ010000290.1:0-3111 GCA_903910565.1 uncultured Rhodospirillales bacterium | reverse complement strand
GGACTGCAGCCGCCGCACCAGCAGCCCCTCGGTGATCACCTCGATCCGCGTCGCCGCCGAAACCGCGCTGTCGAGCCGGGTGCGATACCCCACCGTCCCGCCCACCTTCTCGCCGATCAACGCCGACATGCGGGTGGCCGCCGCCCGGGCAGCGAGCCGCCGCGGCTCCAGCATCACGATCCGCCCAGTGCCCACCCATGGCTCATGCAGCAGCGCCAGTGGCACCAGCGTGGTTTTCCCCGCGCCGGGCGGGGCGACCAGCACGGCGTTGCGCCCAGCGGCCATGGTCCCACGCAATGCCGGCAGCGAGGCCGCGACCGGTAAATCCTGTGTAACGTCATCCATGGCTGCGGAGTATCACTCTTGACGCTGTCATTCGACCCGGCGGCGGCGACACCTTATATGTAGGCCGTCATGCGCATCCTGCTGCTGCTCCTCGCCTTGCTGCTCGCCCACGGCGCCCTGGCCGCCGAATCGGCCGCCGTGACCAGCCCCCGCGCCACCGCCACCCTGATCTCGGACACCGATGCGGTCGCCCCAGGCCAGCCCTACCGCGTGGCACTCCGCCTCCGCATGGCGCCGGGCTGGCACACCTATTGGCGCAACCCCGGCGACGCCGGCGTCGCCCCCGAACTGTCCTTCACCCTACCCAATGGCGTCACTGCCGGCCCGATCGCCTGGCCGACCCCGGCCCGTCAGCCGGAGGACACGCTGATGACCTTCGGCTACCAGGGCGAGCTGGTCCTCCCGGTCACGCTCTCCGGCGGCCCCGGCCCGGTGGAACTGGCCGCGACCTGGCTGGTCTGCGAGAAAATCTGCGTGCCCGAGGAAGGAAATTTCCGCCTCGACCTCCAAGCCGGCCCGCCACGCCCCAGCCGCGAATCCCCTCTCTTCGCCGCCGTCGATGCGCGCATGCCCCGCCCGGCGCCATGGGCGGGACGGGTTGCGTCGGACGGCACGCTCAGCCTCACCGGCGAGGAATTCGGGGCCGTCGAGGAGGCCTTCTTCCTCCCCGAGCAGCCCGAGCTCATCGCCGCCAGCGCGAAGCAGGCGATGAGCCTCGGCCGCGATGGCATGGCCCTGCGGCTGCAACCGGCCTCCGCCTTCAAGCCCGAATCCCCCCTCGCCGGCGTGCTCCTCCTGCGGGACCGCGGCGGCGCCGAAACCGCCTTCGCCCTCACCGCCACGCCCGGCCCCATCGCCCCACCGGCCGAGGGGCTGCTGCACATCATCGGTTTCGCGCTGCTCGGCGGGCTGATCCTCAATCTGATGCCCTGCGTCTTCCCGGTGCTGGCGATGAAGGCGATGGGCCTCGCCCGCATGTCCGGCCAACCCCGCGCCGCCGCCCGGCTGCATGCCGCCGCCTATGCCGCCGGCGTGCTGGCCGCCTTCGTTGCCATCGCCTTTCTGCTCCTGGCCCTGCGCCACGCCGGTGCCGCGGTGGGCTGGGGATTCCAGTTCCAATCCCCCGTTTTCGTCGCCGCGATGGCGCTGCTGCTGTTTGCCATCGGGCTCAACCTTGCCGGCCTTTACGACATGGGCCGCAGCATTGGCGCCGGCCAGGGTCTCGCGGCGCGGGAAGGCCATGCCGGCAGCTTCTTCGCCGGCATGCTGGCGGTGCTGGTCGCCACCCCCTGCACCGCGCCGTTCATGGGCGTGGCGCTGACGGCGGGGCTCTCGGGCAGCCCGGCCGAGACGGTCGCGGTGTTCGTCGCCCTCGGGCTCGGCCTTGCGGCGCCCTACGTGCTGCTGGCCCTCCTGCCCGGCGTTGCCCGCGCTTTGCCGCGCCCCGGACGCTGGATGGACCATCTGCGCCGTATCCTCGCCGTGCCGATGTTCGGCGCTTCGGGCTGGATGCTGTGGGTGCTGGCGCAGCAGGTCGAACCCGCCGTGCTGCGCGCGGCGGTGGCGATGATGACGCTCGCGGCCATTGGCTTTTGGCAGATCGGGCGTGCCCAGCGCGGCCTTGGCCGGCGGGCCGGTCTGGCCGCGGCCGGCGTCATCGCCCTCGGCATCGGTGGCTTCCTCGCGACCATGCCGACCGTGCCACCCGCCGAGACCTCAGGCCCCGCCGCCTCGGCCTTTTCCGCCGCGCGGCTGGCCGAATTGCGGGCGGCGGGGCGGCCGGTGTTCGTCAACATGACGGCGGCCTGGTGCGTCTCCTGCATGGTGAACGAACGGGTGGCACTCTCCCGCGACGCGGTGCGCGATGCCATGGCGGCCAAGGGCATCGTCTACCTCAAGGGCGACTGGACCCGGCAGGACCCGGCGATCAGCGATTTTTTGCGCAGCCATGGCGCGGATGGGGTGCCGCTGTATCTCTTCTACCCCGCCGGCGGCGGCAGGCCGGTGCAACTGCCGCAGATTCTGACGCCGGGGATCGTGCTCAAGGCGATCGGCGCCTGAGCGGTGGGCGCGCGAAAGCGCCCGCGCATCGCCATCAGGCGATGCCGGTTGGTTCGGTGTTATGGGTCAGGGGCCCCGCGGGTGGGCCGTGCACGAGCGTGCCGGGACGCGGGGCGCGGCTGAGCCGATGCGCCGTGGGGGCGCCGGTGTATCGCGGCAGCAATTGCCCGTTGCGCCACGGCGCGGGCACGGCAACCCATTCCACCTCCTCCTGCGTCTCCATCTCGGCCTCCGCCGCCGCATGCAGCACCCCCACCAACACCGACGGCAATGCGGGCATGGCGCCGCGACGGGCCACGCCGAGCAGGGCGGCCAGCAACGCGCCCAGCATTCCACCGATGAGGGTGGCGATGCGGTTCGCGTCGGTCAGGGGATGGGTGGGCGCGGATTTCATACGGTGTTGGACACGCCAAATTGCGAATGAGAGATTATAGATAACAATTTATGGGAGTGCAAGCGAAATTTCCTGGGGTTGGTAAATTTTCTAGAGGTCAGTAAAGGGGAAGGAAGTTCTCCTTTTTTGAAAAAAAGGAGCAAAAAACTTTTATCCGTTTGGTGCGTGCCACCCCAGCCATCCGGGGAGGAAAGTCAACGGAAAGGGAGAGCGCTTTCGCGGATCGAAGGCGATCCGCTGTCGCTCCCGTCGCCGCTCCGCTTCGCTGCGCGTCAGGTTTTTTTGGTTCTTTTTGTTCACAAAAAGAACAT
>CAIWAJ010000289.1:0-1968 GCA_903910565.1 uncultured Rhodospirillales bacterium | reverse complement strand
TCACCATCCACGACCCCACCACGCAGGACCGACAGGGCAATGACGTTGGGCCGCAGTACCGCTCCATCATCATCACCCATGACGACGCCCAGCGCGCCAGTGCGGAGGCGGTGATGGCGGAGGTGACGGCGGCTGGTAGCTGGGGTGCGCCGTTGGTCACCACCGTCGAGCCGCTCACCGTGTTCTGGCCGGCGGAGGTGGAGCATGATGACTATTTCAACCGCACCCCGTGGTCCGGTTATTGCCGGGTGGTGATTGCGCCGAAGGTCGCGAAGTTCCGCAAGATGTATGGGGCCCGGCTGAAGCGGCCCGCTGCCTGAGCGGGCACGTGATCACCGATTGCGATGTGGTGGTGGTCGGCGCTGGGGTGGCCGGGCTGGCCGCTGCCGCCGCCCTGCGTGCCGCCGGCCGCTCCTGCGTGCTGATCGAGGCGAGCGGGCGGATCGGCGGGCGGGCGCTCACCACCACGCCGCCGGGGTTTGGCGGCGCGTGGGTCGACCATGGCGCCACCTGGCTACATGCCGCCGAGCGCAATCCGCTGGTCGGCATCGCGGAGGCCGCGGGCGAGACGGTGATCGATTCCGACAAGCACCGGAACTGGCGCCTGCAGATCGGCGAACGCGCGGCCACACCGGCCGAGGCCGCTGCGTTCGAGGCGTTTCGCGATCGCTTCGAGGCGATGGTGCGGCCGCGCGCGCGCGCCGAGCCGGATATCGCCTTCGCGGAGGCCATGACGCCGCTGCGCGACGACCCCTGGGCGGCCACGGTGGAACTATGGGAAGCCGCGCAGATCGCCGCCGCCGACCCGGCCCGGTTCAGCCTGCGGGATTGGGATATCAATGACCTCGACGGCGGCAACCGCATCGTGGAAGGCGGCATTGGCGCCTTCATCGCCCGCCGGCTAGGCCCGGCGGCCGGGGCGGTGTCGCTTGAGACCAGGGCCGAGCGGATCGACTGGTCGGGCCCGATCCGGGTGGAGACGAACCGAGGGACCATTCGTGCCGCGGCCGCCATTGTCACGGTTTCGACCGGGGTGCTCGGCCGTATCGCGTTTGCACCGGCCTTGCCCGACGCGCATCAGGCCGCGCTCGATGGCCTGCCGATGGGGTTGCTGACCAAGATCGCCATCCCCGCGGTTTCGGCCGTCCGGCTTGGCCTGCCCGACAATATCTCGCTGCGCCGGCAGGCGGTGCGCGGGGTGCCGATGATGTCATTCATGGCCTGGCCGTTCGGGCGGCCCTATCTGCAAGGCTTCGTGGGTGGCCCCGCGGCATGGGCGCTTGCGAAGGAGGGGGCGGCTGCCACCGCGGATTTCGCGCTTGCGCAGGTGCGCGCCCTGCTGGGCGCGGACGCGACGCGGTCCCTCGGTGCGCCGCTGGTGACGGGCTGGGCGGGGGATGCGAATTTCCTCGGCTCCTACGCCTACGCGACCGTCGGCAATGCCGGCGCGCGCTTGGTGCTGGGGACGCCATTCGCGGATGGCCGCATGATCATCGCCGGTGAGGCGGTCTGCACCGACGGGCTCGCAGGCACGCTGGGCGGGGCCTATCTCAACGGGGTGGCGGCGGCCCGCACGGCGCTGGCGACGTTTCTCCCCCGCGCGCCCCGCATTTGACGCGGAGGCCCGGCCTCATGCAACGTTCGCCCTCCCCCGGCGACATGCCGGGCCGGACATCATTCGAACGAGGAAACATCCAATGAGTCTTCTTTGCGAGGGGCGCGTCGCCATCGTTACCGGCGCTGGCCGCGGTATTGGCCGTGAGCATGCCCTGCTATTGGCCAAGCACGGCGCCAAAGTCGTCGTCAACGATCTCGGCGGTTCCGCCGACGGCACCGGCTCGGACGAGACGCCGGCGCAGGAAGTCGTGCGCACCATCAAGGAGATGGGCGGCGAGGCCGTGGTGAACACCGATAACGTGGCCGATTTCAAGGCCGCCAAGCGGATGATCGACCAGGCAATCGACACCT
>CAIWAJ010000288.1:0-2894 GCA_903910565.1 uncultured Rhodospirillales bacterium | reverse complement strand
GCCGCCCCCTCGTCGCGGAAGCGGGCGACGTCATCCAGCATCGAGGCGAATTCGCGCTCGGAGTAGAGGAAATCCCCCCCGCGCGGCCGCACCATCACGGCGACGGGGATGCTGACGGCGGCAAGCGTGGCGCGGAGCGTGCCGAGGCTGGGGGTGAGCCCGCCCTCCAGCAAACTGGCGCAGAGTTCGACACGATCGGCGCCGGCTTCGGCCGCGGTCACCGCGCCATCGACGCCTTCGACGCAGAGTTCGATCAGCGGGGTCATGATGCGCGCTCCGACAAACGGGCTTTGGGGGTAAAGGCGAAATCGCGGTCCCAGGGGTAGACGGGGCGGGGCACGCGGGTGATGGGCAGGCGTTCCAGCTCGGCATCCACCACGCCGCCGGTGAGGGCCATGATGCCGGGATTGGCGATAGCCGCGAGGTCCGGCATGAGGTAGCCGAGCTTCACCACCAGCACTTTGAAGGATGCGGGGTCGAGCCCCAGCGGCACGTAATCCTCGGCGTTGTAGTAGGGGCGGCGGCGGGCGGCGAGGACGATGGTATTGCCGGCGGCGGTGATCACCGCCTGGCGCTCGGGGCCTTCGCCGACCACACGCTGCACAATGGCGCGCAGTGTCACGCGCGGGCTGCCCGCGGGGTTGAGGGCGCCGCCGATGCTGAGGTCGAGCGTGGCGCCCTCGCCGGCGGCGTAGCAGGCGATGATCGCCGGAGGGTCGGTGATGGCGGCGAACAGCACGCCGGTCATGCCGCGTTGCAGCACCGCCTCCAGCACCTCGGCGCGATCGGCGACGCCGCCGGCGGTGGGGTTGTCGCCGGAATCGGAGATCACCACGGGGTTTGTGGGGCTGGCGGCGGCGATGTCGAGGCAGGTGGCGAGGGAATGCACGTGCGGACCGAAGCCGAAGCCGTTGCGGGCGGCCCAGTAGGCGGCGGCGATCGCCTCGGCAGCGGCGCTGGCGGCGGCGCGATCCGTGCCGGTGACCACGGCGGCGGCGGTGCAGCGCGGCTCGTCGGCCCAGGCGAAGCCGATCATCAAATTGGCATCGAGCACGCCCGGCCGTGCATCGATGTGCGGCAGCGCGGCGTAGAGCGTGGCGGCGGGCTCGGCGGTGGTCGGCGTGCGCTCGCCTGACAGCAGCACCGGCACCGGGGCCCAGGCGATGATCGGGCGGATGCCGGTGGCGATGGCGTCCAACAGCATGCGCACGGCGCGGGACTTGGTTTCGTCCACATCGATATGCGGCGCGGTGCGGTAGGCGGCGAAGATATCCAGCCCGTCGATCACGCGCTGGCTGACATTGCCGTGCAGGTCGTAGCTCGCGGCGATGGGGCAGTCCGGCCCCACCACGTCGCGGGCGGCGGCGATGAAGTCGCCCTCGGCGTCATCCATGCCCTGCACATAGGCGGCGCCGTGCATGGCGAGATAGAGCCCGTCGAGCGGCAGGGCGGCGCGCAGCCGGTCGAGGAATTCGACCTTGAATTCGGCGTAGGCGGCAGCGGCCACCGGCCCGCCGGGGACGGAGCGGCAATGCAGCGTCGGCAGCCACTCTGCCTCGAAGCTGGGGAGCATGGCGAATTCCGGGTGGGCTAGGATCTCCTCGCCGCGCAACTGGCGGAAATCGGCAGCCTCGATCAGTACCGGGCTCCAGGTGGTGCACTCCGTATGGAACCCGCCGACGGCAATGCGCGGCCTCATTCGGCGAGGCCCGCCACCGCGACGATGGTGGCGAGCGAGGCCGTCATGCCGCGAATGGCGGGCTCGGGCGCCATGTCGATCCATTCGTCGAGCGAATGGGCGCGGCCGCTGCTGCCGCCGGAGCCGATGCGGATGGCGGGGATGCCGAGGCTCATCGGGATATTGGCGTCGGTGGAGGAGAACTCATGCGCGGGGGCGAAGCCCTGGGCGTGGTAGGCGGCGGTGGCGAAGCGCACCAGCTCGCTGTCCATGTCGGTCGCGCCGGCCGGGCGGTCGCCCACCAGGGTGAGCTCGGCGGTGATCTCGCCGGCGCGGGTGGAGCGGGCGTTGTTTTCGGTCGCCACCGCCTCGGCGACGATGGATTTGAAGCGGGCCTCGAGCCGGGCGAGTTCGGTCGCGTCCTGCGAGCGCATGTCGACGTCCATGAACACCTCGTTGGGGATGGAGTTGATGGAGGTGCCGCCGCCGGTGACGCTGACGGCGTAGGTGGTGCGCGGCTTGGCTGGCACCTGTGTCTTGGCGAACTCGGTCATCGCCTGGGCCATCGCATACATCGGGTTGACCAGGCCGAAGGCGCCGAAGCTGTGGCCGCCGGGGCCGCGGAAGGTGACGCGGTAGCGCTTGGAGCCGATGCCGCCGACCGCGATGTTGGTCATGTCTGGGCTGTCGACGGTGATGAAGTTCTTGATGCGGTCGCGGTATTTACCCTTGGTGAAGAGGTGGCGCACGCCGCGCAAATCGCCCAGCCCCTCCTCGCCGACATCGCCGACGAAGAGGATGTCACTCGAGGTCTTGATCCCGGCGCCATCGAGGGCGCGGATGAAGCCGAGCAGCACGGCGAGGCTGCGGGTGTCATCGCCGATGCCGGGGGCGAAGAGCTTGGTGCCTTCGCGCTTCACTTTCACGTCGGTGCCGGCGGGGAAAACGGTGTCGAGATGGGCGGCGACCACCAGGAGGGGGCCGTTCCCGGTGCCGCGCCTGAGGCCCATGACGTTGCCGATCTCGTCGGTTTCGACGTCTTCCAGCCGGTGGGCGGCCAGCATCTCGCGATAGGCGGCGGCGCGGATTTCTTCGCCGAAGGGGGGCGAGGGGATTTCGGTGAGGGTGATGCCGTCCTCCACGATGCGCTCATGCTCGGCGGCGAGCGTGGCGGCGGCCGCCTGGAAGGCGGGATTGGCGAGGAGGGTGGCGATGC
>CAIWAJ010000287.1:0-1795 GCA_903910565.1 uncultured Rhodospirillales bacterium | reverse complement strand
TTGCTGAAGCTGCTCGCGTCCCACACCGGCGCGTCCACCGACAGCCCGACGAACCAACGGAACATCAGGTTGTAGTCCAACTGCTCCATCAGTTGCCGCTCCGAGCGGATGCCGAAGAACGCCTGCAGCAGCAGCGCCCGCAGCAGCTTCTCGGGCGCAATCGACGGCCGCCCCTGCGTCGAATACAGCTGGTCCAGCCGACCCGACAGAACCACCAGCGCCTCGTCGACGATCGCCCGGATGGACCGCAGCGGATGGTCCACAGGAACCCGAGCTTCGCAACTCACGTAGCTGAACAGCGCCCCGTTCTGGACATCTTCGCCCCGCATCGACCATCCCCCATCCTAGAGGCGACAGAGAATCACCTACGCGCAACGATGGCGAGATTTTTCAGCAGCCTGCTAAAGCGCTTTGCTCCCGATCGGCAACTCCGGTGCTTACTCTATTGATTTTACGTCAATTTCTCCATCGTCTCAACCATCAACCCGCCACCGCAGCGGACGTAAGTCTTGATGTGTGTCAATGCCGTGACAGCCATCGCGAGCCATACTGTGCCGGACGTTCGAGGAGAGCGAATATGACATACCGCCGCATGTCGGACATCATCCGCCGACGGCCGGTCACGCTCGGCGGCAGTGCCAGCGTGCAAGAGGCATGTCGTCTGATGCATGAGCATCGGATCGGCGCGGTCCTAGTGACAGACGCGGATGGCAGGCTTGAAGGCATATTCACCGGGAGGGATGTCGTGCGCCTGCTCGCCGATGGCCGCAGCCCCGCGCACACCCATCTGCACGCGGTCATGACGCGCGAGCCGGCGCACCTGCCCCCCAATCATTCGGCCTTGGATGCGCTCCGGCTGATGCATGATGGTGGCTTTCGCCACGTGCCCGTCGTCGCCAGTGGCAAACTCGTCGGCATCGTGTCAGCTGGGGATTTTCGGCACTTCGAGCATGCGCGCCTCGACGACGAGACCGGGATATGGGAGCGGATGTAGCGCCTAGCCGGTCCGCTCGAACGGGAAGGTGAGTTGCCTGCCCAGACTATCGGGCACGACAGTATCAGTGCCGTATTCCGTCGGCCACGCTTTTGTCGGCAGATAATGTGTCCCGAATAACCGATCGACCCAGGGAAACACCGTCGCGTAGTTATGGTCGACGTGATCGTGACGCGTGTGATGCCAATGGTGGAAGGCCGGGGTCACCAGCAGCTGTTCAAACCAGCCGAACCGCGCGCGAATATTCGCGTGGATCAGGAATGACCATATCCGTCCGGTGACGACAAATCCCATCATGGCCGGGTCGGGAGGCCCGGCGACCGGATTGAGCAGACCGAGCGCGTAAAGGGGCATATATCCGCAAATGCGCGTGAACATCAGGTCGAGCGGATGAGCCCGGCAATTGACCATGAAGTCAATCTCTTCCGCACTGTGGTGCACGGCATGAAAACGCCAGAGGAACGGGACTTCATGGAGGATGCGGTGCCCCCAATAGCCACCGATCTCCCCGACTACCAAAGCTGCCGCGAATCTGGCGATGCCGGGCATCCCGGCCATCATCTCCGGCACGGCCGCCGGCACCACTCTCCCCAACGCGAGAGCCACCACGGCGAGTGGAAGCGCCAGAAACAGGGTAAGCAGCGTGCTGTTCAAAAAATAACGCTCTTATTGCGTCATCTGTTGAGATCTGCGATTCTACTCCCCGGCGTCAGGGGAACATCTCAGGTATGGACAAAGTGGCGTTTGGGCGGTGGCTTGCCGGGATTGGAGAGCTCGATGGCGCCCAGCGTATGCGCGCGC
>CAIWAJ010000286.1:0-3863 GCA_903910565.1 uncultured Rhodospirillales bacterium | reverse complement strand
CACCTCAAGCTGCCGCATTACGTCGATTTCCAAAGCGAGCTGGAGACCATCCGCCGCATGCGCGCGGAAGCGGATGCCGGGAAGGAGGCCGCGGAATGACCACGATGGAAGGCTACAACTTCGCCTATCTCGACGAGCAGACCAAGCGGATGATCCGCCGCGCTTTGCTCAAGGCCGTCGCCATCCCCGGCCACCAGATCCCCTTCGGCTCGCGCGAAATGCCGCTGCCCTATGGCTGGGGCACCGGTGGCATCCAGGTCACCGCCGCCGTGCTCGGGCCGCAAGATGTGTTGAAGGTGATCGACCAGGGGGCGGATGACACCACCAACGCCGTCTCCATCCGCCGCTTCTTCGCCCGCACCGCCGGCGTCGCCACCACCACCGATACCGAGGCGGCCAGCGTGATCCAGACCCGCCACCGCATCCCCGAAAAGCCGCTCCGCGAGGACCAGATCATCGTCTACCAGGTGCCGCAACCCGAGCCGCTCTCGCGCCTCGAGCCATCCCGCGCCGAAACCCGCCGGATGCACGCGCTGGCGGAATACGGCCTCATGCACGTCAAGCTCTACGAGGACATCACCCGCTTCGGCCACGTCGCCATCAGCTACGACTATCCCGTCATGGTGAACGGCCGCCACCTCATGGCGCCCAGCCCGATCCCCGCCTTCGACAACCCGAAAATGCACCAAATGGCCGCGCTGCAACTGTTCGGGGCCGGGCGCGAAAAGCGGCTCTACGCCATCCCGCCCTACACCTCGGTCGTGAGCCTCGATTTCGACGACCACCCCTTCCGCACCACCCGCGCGCCGCACGCCTGCGGCCTGTGCGGCGCCACCTATAGCTACCTCGACGAAGTGGTGACCGACGACCAGGGCGGCCGCCTCTATGTCTGCTCTGACACCGACCACTGCGAAACCCGCCGCGAGGCCGGCCACACCGGCAGCGAATCCCCTATCGCGGAGGCCGCGCAATGAGCGAGCCGACCCTGCTCTCCGCAAGCGGGCTCACGCTGCGCTTCGGCGCCATCCCCGCGCTGCTCGATGTCGATGCCGATCTCTGGCCCGGCGAAATCCTCGCCATCGTCGGCGAATCCGGCTCCGGCAAAACCACGCTGCTCAACGTGCTCTCCGGCAAGATGGCGCCCCAATCCGGTCAGGTGATGTACCGCGACCCCGCAGGCGCCCTGCAGGACGTGCACGCCATGCCCGCCCCCGCGCTCCGCGCCCTGCACCGTTCCGACTGGGGTTTCGTGCACCAAAACCCCCGCGAGAATTTGCGTATGGCGGTCTCGGCCGGCGGCAATGTCGGCGAGCGGCTGATGGCCCAGGGCAGCCGCCATTACGGCCACATCCGCGCCGCCGCGATCGACTGGCTGGAACAGGTGGAGATCGACGCCGACCGGGTAGACGACCTGCCGCGCACCTTCTCGGGCGGCATGCTGCAACGCCTGCAAATCGCCCGCACCTTGGTCACCCACCCCCGCCTCGTATTCATGGACGAACCAACCGGCGGGCTTGACGTCTCGGTGCAGGCCCGCCTGCTCGACCTCATCCGCTCCCTCGTCCGCCGCCTCGGCATCGCCGTGGTGCTGGTGACGCATGATCTCGCCGTCGCCCGCCTGCTCGCCGACCGCATCATGGTGATGCAGCGCGGCGAGGTGGTGGAGGCCGGGCTCACCGACCAGGTGCTGGACGATCCGCGCCATCCCTACACCCAACTCCTCGTCAGCTCGGTGCTCCAGGCATGAATACGGTGATGCTGCGGGTGGAAGACCTCGCCAAACGCTTCACCCTCCATTTGCAAGGCGGCGTGCAGCTCGACGTGCTGAACGGCGCCGGCTTCGAAGTGCAAGCCGGCGAATGCATCGCCCTCTCCGGCCCCTCCGGCGCCGGCAAATCCACCCTGCTGCGCGCGCTCTACGGCAATTACCGCGCCGATGCCGGGCGCATCCTGGTGCGCCACGAGGGCGAAATGGTCGATCTCGTCGCCGCCACACCCCGCCAGATCGTCGCGGTGCGCCGCACCACGCTCGGCTATGTCAGCCAGTTCCTCCGCGTCGTCCCCCGCGTCTCCGCCCTCGACATCGTCGCCGATGCCACCGGTGGGCGTGCGGAAGCACATTCGGAAGCGGCCGCGCTGCTGCACCGCCTCAACATCCCCGCGAGCCTGCACGGCCTGCCGCCCGCCACCTTCTCCGGCGGCGAGCAGCAGCGCATCAACCTCGCCCGCGGCTTCATCCACGGCCACCCCATCCTGCTGCTCGACGAGCCGACCGCCTCGCTCGACGCCGCCAATCGGGACGTGGTGATCGCCATGATCCACGAAGCCAAATCGCGCGGCACCGCCATCGTCGGCATCTTCCATGATGCCGCGGTGCGTGACGCCGTTGCCGATCGGCTTTATCAGGTCGCCCCTTACCAGCAAGCCGCGTGAGCCAAGCATGACCGAGACGATCCTGACCAACGCCCGCCTCGTCCTGCCGGACAGCGTGATCCACGGCACCATCGTGGTCCGTGGCGAAACCATCGCCGATATCCAGCCCGGAAACTCCCACGTATCCGCCGCCACCGATTGCGATGGCGACACCATCATTCCCGGCGTGATCGACCTCCACACCGACAACCTCGAGCGCCAGGTGCAACCCCGCCTGCTCGCCCGCTGGCCCTCGCGCTCCGCCTTCCTCGCCCATGACGCGCAATGCGTCTGCGCGGGGGTAACGACAATTTTCGACTCGCTCTGCCTCGGCGACCTCGGCTTCGATGAAAGCCGCATGCGCACCTTCCGGGACGGGGTGACCGATCTCGACGCCCTGGCCGATACCACCATGCTGAAGGGCGAGCACTTCCTGCACCTGCGCTGCGAAATGCCGGCCGCCGACGTACTCGCGATGGTGCTGCCGATGGCGGACCACCCCCGCGTGCGCATGGTCAGCCTGATGGACCATAGCCCTGGCGTCGGCCAGTACAGCGATATCGAGCGCTACCGCGCCATGCGCATCAAAAGCGGCATCGCGCCGGACCGCGTGGAGGCGCGCATCGCCGAATTGCTGGAGCAACGCTCCCGGCTGCGCACGCCCAACCGCAAGGCGATTCTGGCGGCGGTGGCCGAACGCGTGGCGCGCGGGGAGATTACGCTGGCGAGCCATGACGACGAGACCGAGGCGGAGATCGCCGAGAACCACGCCGATGGCATTCGCATCAGCGAATTCCCGGTCACCCTGCGCGCCGCAGCCCACGCCCACAAGCACGACATGACGGTGATCGCCGGGGCGCCCAATATCGTCCGCGGCGGCAGCCATTCCGGCAATGTGAGCGCGGCCGATTTGGTGCGCGCCGGGCATGTGGATGCCTTCGCGTCCGACTACGTGCCCGCTGCCCTGGTGGAGGCGGCGTTCATCTGTGCGGATGCCATCGGGCTCAGCCTGTCGCAGGCCGTTGCCCTCATCACTGCCAACCCCGCGGATATGGCGGGGCTGCACGATCGCGGGCGCCTCGCGGCCGGGCTGCGGGCCGATCTGGTGCGCGTTCACCCGCATGAGGGCCTGCCGGTGATCCGCCAGGTGTTCCGCGCCGGTGAGCGCGTGGCATGACGGCGCGGGTCGCCTTCTACTACGCGCCCGCCGAGACGGACCCGCTGTGGGACACCGCCGCCGGGTGGCTGGGGCGCGACCCCGCCAGCGGTGCCCCGCGCCCGCAGCCTGAGGTGCCGGACATCGCCGCCATCACCGCCGATGCCCGCCACTACGCCTTTCACGCCACGCTGAAACCGCCGATGCGGCTGAAGCCGGGCGTGACCTGGGATGCGGTGCTGGACACCGCCGCCGCCATCGCCGCCGGCATTCCCGCATTCGACCTGCCCCGCCT
>CAIWAJ010000285.1:0-1600 GCA_903910565.1 uncultured Rhodospirillales bacterium | reverse complement strand
CTGATCGGGCAGAAGTTCGGGCTCGATCCCGGGTTGATGACCGACGTGCTGAACGTCTCGACGGGGATGAACAACTCCACCCAGAAGAAGTTCCGCCAATTCGTGCTGAGCCGCGCCTTTAATTCGGGCTTCAGCCTCGATCTGATGGTGAAGGACCTCTCGATCGCGACGGGGATGGGTAAGGAGGCCGGCGTGCCCGCGCCTTTCGCCGCCATGTGCCGCGAGTTGTGGGCCGCCGCCGCGGCGGCCGGGGCGGGGCAGGACCATACCGCGATGGCGCAGTTCTCCGAGCGGCTGGCGGGCTTCGAACTGGGCGAGGACTGAGCGCGTGCGTCGCCTGCTGCTGGTCGCGCTCCTGCTCACAGCCGGGAGCGCGCGCGCCGAGCGCATTCTGGTCGGCCCGGAGCGATCGATCGCCCTGCCGTCCGACGCGCTCAAGCAGGCCAGCGACGGCGACGTCATCGCCATCGATGAAGGCGAGTATTTCGACTGCCTGCGCATCCGCGGCGACGGCATCACCATCGAGGGTCAGGGCGCCGGCGCGGTGCTGACCGACTTCACCTGCGACGGCAAGGCCATCGTCGTCGCCCAGGGTGACCGCATCGTGCTGCGCAACCTTACCCTGCAACGCGCCCGCGTGCCGGATGGCAACGGCGCCGGCATTCGCGCCGAAGGGGGCGCGCTGACGGTGGACCGCGTGCGCTTCCTCAACGACCAGGGCGGCCTCATCGCCGGTGACCTGCCAGGCGCGGCGATCCTGGTGCGCGACAGCCTGTTCCAGCGCGTCGGCCGCTGCGACGGGCCGCGCTGCACCTCGGTGATCGTCGTCGGCGCCGTCGACCGGCTGCGCATCGAACGCACCCGTATCACCGGCACCCCTGGCGCCCACCAGATCATCTCGACGTCCCGGCAAACCGAGATCATCGACAGCATCATCGAGGACGGCGCCGAGGGTGGCGCCGGGCTACAGGTGCTGATCGGCAGCGGCGGCGGGCTGCTGATGGAGGGCACCACAATCCAGAAAGGCCCGCGCGCCACCAATCTCCGCGCCGCGGTGCTGCTCGATGGCGCCGCCGGCGGCCCGATGATCCTGCGCCGCAACCGCTACCTCAATGCAACCGGGTCATCGGTGCCGTTCATTCTCGATTGGTCAGACGCCACGCCCGTGCTGTCCGGCAACACCGTTCCGCCCGGCGATAGCGAAATCACCTCCAGCGGTGTGCTGCTGCACCGCGCAATCAACCTCGCCCGCGACACCAAGGACGCCGCGCGCGCCCTGGCCGGCAAGGCGAAACGCCTGATCGGGTCACTGATCCACTAACCAAGTTCCTCCGGCATCGCCGCGATGCCGCGTGCCCGCAGCCAGGCGGAGACGGTGGGCGATGAGGTCAGCACGCAGAACGGGATCACCACCAGCAGCCCGCCGGCGAAGGGCAAAGCCAATAGCGCCATCGCCGGGCTCGCCCAGGCAAGCGGCGTGAAGCAGGAGACGCCGACCAGCGTATGCAGCCAATAGAGACGTGTTGCCTCGCCCCAGGTGACGCCGCGTTCGGCGCGGTTCTGCGGCAGCCAGGCCGGTTTCGCCCCCAGGGCCAGCCGG
>CAIWAJ010000284.1:0-3847 GCA_903910565.1 uncultured Rhodospirillales bacterium | reverse complement strand
GCAGCTACGAAATCCTGTCGATCAAGTTCATCTGATGGCTTCGCTGACGCTGGCCGACATCCGCGCCGCCCAGGCGCGGATCAATGGGCGTGTACTGCGCACCCCCGCCATTCGCTGCGACGTGATCTCGCGCGCCATCGGCGCCGAGGTGACGTTGAAGCTCGATAATCTCCAGGCCACCGGCGCCTTCAAGGAGCGCGGCGCCGCCAACCGGCTGGCGCTGCTGAGCGAGACCGAGCGCCAGGCCGGCGTCATCGCGGTCTCCGCCGGCAACCACGCCCAGGCCGTCGCCCGCCACGCCTCGCTGCTCGGCATCACCGCGGTGATCGTGATGCCGCAATTCACCCCGCTCACCAAAGTCTCCCGCACCGCCGGCTGGGGCGCCCGCGTGGTGCTGCACGGCGAAACCCTGGCCGACGCCACCGCCCACGCCCATGCGCTGGCGGCCCAGGAGGGCCTGGTGTTCGTCCACCCCTTCGACGATCTCGGGGTCGCCGCCGGCCAGGGCACCCTGGCGCTGGAACTGCTGGAGGACGTCCCCGAGCTTGATACCCTGGTGATCCCCATCGGCGGCGGCGGGCTGATCGCCGGCTGCGCGGTCGCGGCGGCCGGCATCAAGCCGGGCATCGAGATCATCGGCGTGGAAGTCGCGGCCTATGCGGCGGTGGCGCAGCGCCTCGCCGGCCAGCCCGTCCATGTCGGCGGCGCCACCATCGCCGAGGGCATCGCGGTGCGCGACATCGGCGAGCAGACCTACCCGATCATCCGCGGCCATGTCGCCGACGTGCTGGTGGTTCCCGAACGCGCGGTGGAGGAGGCGATCGCGCTGCTCGCCGAGGGCGCCAAAGTGGTGGCCGAGGGCGCCGGCGCCGCCGGTGTCGCCGCCCTGCTCGCCTTCCCCGATCGCTTCAAGGACCGCAAAATCGGCGTCCCCGTCTGCGGCGGCAACATCGATGCCCGGATTTTCGCCAACGTCCTCCTGCGCAACCTGCTGCGCGACGGGCGGCTGACCCGCCTCGTGCTCGAAATCCCCGACCGCCCCGGCGTGCTCGCCGACATCGCCGGTCGCATCGGCGGCGCCGGCGGCAACATCATCGACGTCTCGCACCACCGCCTCTTCGCCTCCCCCAGCGTGCAGGCCGCCCAGCTCGAGGTGATGTTCGAGGCGCGGGACGCGGTGCACGGGGCGGAGATCGTGCGCGGGTTGGAAGAGATCTATACAGTTCGGCGGATTTGAAGGAAGAAAGCGCTTCTTTTTGAAAAAAGAAGCAAAAACTTTTCTATCCGTCTGGTTCACGGCTGTCCGGGGACACTCCGAAGCCTATGGATAAAAGTTTTTTGGTTCTTTTTTTCAAAAAAGAACTGCTCCCTTCCTCCAACCCCAGGCCCAAGCGTGCGCATCTGGATCGACGTCGAGGATTTCTTCGTGTTCGCCGCCTCCGGCGGCCGCCGCCCCACCGGCATTCAGCGGCTGGCCTTCGAGCTGTGCCAGGCCATGCTCGGCCGCGAGCCATCCGCGCCGATCGCCTTCGTCCGGCATGACCGCCTGCACGACACGCTCGCCGTGGTGCCCTGGGCGTCCATCGTCGCCCTGTTCGCCGGGCTGACCGAAGCCGCCGCCCGCCCGGCCAGCGCGCCCCAGGCCGCGGAAAGCGCCCGCCTGCGCGGCCTCCTCGGCCGCCTGCCGCCGGACCTGCGGGCGCCGCTGGTGCTGATGCTGAAATCCCAGGTCCAGGCGCTCTCCGCCGCCGGCGCCGCCCTGCGCGCCACGCTGCGCCTCGCCATCGGCGCCCTGCGCCGCACCCAAGCCGACGCCGCCCAAGGCGACCGCGCCCGCTTCGCCGCCGAGGTGACGCCGGGCGACATGCTGTTCATCCCCGGCGCCGCCTTCGTCCATAGCGACTACCCGGCCTTCATCGCCCGCCTGGCGTCCCGCCACGGGCTACGCGTGGCGCTGCTGGTCTACGACATCATCCCTGTCCGCCGGCCGGAATACGTCGATCCCGGCCTCACCCGCCGGTTCGGCACCTGGCTCGACGGCATGCTGCCCCTCTGCGACCGGCTGATGGCGATCTCCCGCTCCGCCGCCGGCGAAGCCACCGCCCACGCCGCCACCAACGCCATCGCCCTGCGCGACGCGATCCACCCCATCCCCATCGGCACCGGCTTCAGCGGCCAGGCGGAGGGCACCCAGAGCCCCGGCCTGCCTGCCCCCGGTTCCTACGTGCTGTTCGTCTCCACCATCGAGGCGCGCAAGAACCATCTCCTGCTCTTCCGCGTCTGGCGCCGCCTGCTCGACACCATGCCGCCCGGCGCCGTCCCCACTTTGGTCTTCGCCGGCAAGCCGGGCGCCCAAAGCGGCGACCTCATGGCCATGCTGCACAACACCGTCTTCCTCGGCGGCCATATCCGCCTGATCGACCAGCCCTCCGACGCCGACCTCGCCGCCCTCTACCGCGGCTGCCTCTTTACCCTCTTCCCCTCGCACTACGAGGGCTGGGGCCTGCCGGTCACCGAAAGCCTGGCGTTCGGCAAGCCCTGCCTCATCTCCAACGCCACCTCACTGCCCGAAGCCGGCGGCGATCTCGCCCGCTATTTCGACCCCGAGGACGTCCCCGGCGCCACCGCGCTCATCCGCGCCACGCTCGAAAACCGCGAGGACCTCGCCGCCTGGACCCGCCGCGTCGCCACCGAATTCCGCCCGGTCTCCTGGCAGGAGAGCGCCAGGGCGGTCATGGAGCATATCGCATGACCTTCTCCCTCCTCGGCCGCTGCGCCCGCACCGGCCAGCTCGGCGCCGTCGTCACCACCTCGGCCATCGGCGTCGGCGCCCGCTGCCAGTTCGCCCGCGCCGGTGTCGGCGCCGTGCTGACCCAGCACCGGACGGACCCACGACTCGGCCCAATGATGCTGGAACTCATGGCCCACGGCCTCTCCGCCCCCGATGCCATCCGCGCCGCCGCCGCCGGCACGCCCCACCACGCCTGGCGCCAGCTCGCCGCCATCGATGCCCAGGGCCGCACCGGCGCCTACACCGGCACCAAGGTCCGCCTTGCCCACGGCGAGGCCGAAGGGCGCGATTGCGTGGCGATCGGCAACATCATCCGCGACGGCGCCATGCCCCGCGCCATGGTCGCCGCCTTCGAGGCTACCCCCGCCGCCGCCCTCGCCACCCGCCTGATCGCTGCCATCCAGGCCGGCGAAGCCGCGGGCGGCGAAATCGCCGCCATCGCCTCCGCCGCCCTGCTGGTGGTGGACCGCGAGACCTTCCCCTTCGTGGATTTGCGGGTGGATGCACACGACACGCCGCTGCTCGAACTCGCCCGGCTGTGGTCGCTCTACGAGCCGACCGCCGAGGATTACGTGGTCCGCGCCGTCGATCCCGACCGCGCCGGCGCCTATATCGCCCCACCGCCGAAGACGGCGGGTTGAACGGCGCACCCGCCGCCCCAAGAAGCGAAGTTGAACAACGAGACAGCGAGACAGCGAGAAAGATGCACCCGACCACCGGTCCGGCCCTCCATGGAACACACCACTTCTCGCTGTCTCGCTGTCTCGTTGTGAAACTGCCTTGCTGCGATGGGCCGGCTGATGCCGGTCTTGCTCCACTCGGCGGAATACAGAAAATCGCGGGTTGAACGGCGCCGCCGGAGCGTCCATAAACCGGTTGTTCGAAATATCCCTGGCGGGAGAGCAGTGGCGCAAGCCACCGCCGAAGGCGCAACCGGCCCCCGGAAACGCTCAGGCACAAAGGACCGCCCGGGGAGAAAGGATCTCTGGAAAGCCGGCTCCACCGAGAGCCGCACCGACGGAGTAAGGGCGCCGCCAGAAGGCGCCTGAATCTCTC
>CAIWAJ010000283.1:0-6541 GCA_903910565.1 uncultured Rhodospirillales bacterium | reverse complement strand
CTGATCCATCCATGCCGTTGGGGTACGGAGGGGGGATGGTTGGAAGCGGTGCGCGTCATGCGGGAAAAAGTTTTTTGCTCCTTTTTTTCAAAAAAGGAGCACTTGCTTCCTTGAGAAAAAAGTTTCCCAAAAGGGAAAAATGTAATTGACAATCATGGTGACATCGACGATAGTGCGCTCCCCCCCAACAGGAGCCAGCAAGCCCGTGTCATCCGCCCGCACATCCCCCCGCCCCACCGGCCTCACGGCCGCGCTGGCGGTCGTGCGCCTGCTGATGGCCCTGCTGGCGCACCTGTTCGCGGACAGCGCGGACCTGCCGGAAAACCACCCGGATCGCCGCCTCCTCGCCCGCGTGATGGCCGAGCTGGCCCGCGCCGAAGCCCGGATTCTCGCCGATCTCGCCGCCAGCCGCCGCGCGGCGCCCCAGCATCGGCGCGCCCGCGCCATCACCCCGTCTTGGGCCTGTACTCCGCCCATCACAACGCCCCGCCCCCGCCTCGCCCCGCGCCACTCCGCCGTCGCGCGCGCCCCACCCGCGCCCCCGCCGCGATGTTGGCACCCCGCTCAGGCGGGCGCATTCGCACGCCTTATTAGTTACGATATAGAAACAAATAGCCACCCCGCTTGCATTTCCCCGCCCGCTCGGGCCAAGCATCGCCGGCACAGCAGCGAGGCACCTCCATGACCACCTGGCCCGATACCGACGACTTCCGCGCCGCCTGGCACGCCGCCTGCGGCGAGGACGCCGTGCTGGCGGCCTATGCCGGCCCCTGGTCGGTCGACTTCGCCATCGCCCAGGACAGCGCCAATTTCCCCTTCGCCTTCCGCGACGGCCGCATCGCCACCCCGGCCGCCGCGCCGGACTACCGCTTCACCGCCCCGGCCGGAATCTGGGCGAAATTCCTCCAACCCATCCCGCCCCGCCACCACCACGTCGTGCTCGCCATGCTCGCCCGCGTGCCCGAGGTGAAGCTGGAGGGCGACACCAAGCGCTTCGCCCAGACCTGCCACGTCCTCCGCCGGGTGCTGGAGATCGGCAAGCACCTCGCCCTCGGCGGGCCGCTCCCGGTCCCCAACGCGCTCCGCCCCGCCATCGCCCCCATCGCCCCCGAGGGCCGCACGGCCCGCAGTTTGACCGTCCCCGTCCACGGCGTCCCCCACACCATCTTCATGGAGGAAGCCGGCCAGGGACAGGACGTGCTGTGCCTCCACACCGCCGGCGCCGATCGCCGCCAGTTCCATCGCCTCATGGCCGACCAGCGCGTCACCGCCGCCCACCGCCTGGTCGCCTTCGACCTCCCCTGGCACGGCGCCAGCGCCCCCACCCCCGCCGCCCTGCCCGGCACCTGGCGGCTCACCACCGATCTCTACGTCGAGATCATCATGCAGTTCATCAAAGCCGCCGGTCTCACCAACCCCATCGTCCTCGGCGCCTCGATGTCCGGCGAAATCTGCCTCGAACTCGCGCTCCGCCACCCCGAAGCCTTCCGCGGCATCATCGCCTGCGAAGCCACCGAACGCATCGCCGGCCGCCAGACGCCATGGGCCTGGCACCCCGAAATCAACCAGTCCCTCTTCGTCCCCGAATGGATCCACGGCCTCATGGCCCCGCAAAGCCCGGCCGAATGCGCCGCCGAAGTGCTCTGGCACTATTCCCAGGGCGGCCCCGGCGTCTTCTGGGGCGACATCCACTTCTACTCCGGCGAATGGAACGCCACCGACCGCGTCCACCGCATCGACACCAACCGCTGCCCACTGGTCATGATGACCGGCGAATACGACTACTCCTGCACCGTCGAACTCTCCGAAGCCACCGCCGCCAAAATCCCCGGCGTGCGCTTCCAGCGCATGAACGGCATCGGGCATTTCCCCTTCGCCGAGAACCCGGCGCTGTTTGCCGAATATCTGCTGCCGGTGCTGCGGGACCTCGCGCCGGCGTAGGAAGCAAGCGCTTCTTTTTGAAAAAAGAAGCAAAAACTTTCTATCCGTTTGCTTCGGAGTTTCCCGGGGAGACCCCGAAGCAAACGGATAAAAGTTTTTTGGTTCTTTTTTTCAAAAAAGAACCCCTTCCTTACTCCGGCACGGCAAACTTCGCCGGATCCGCAAACCGCCGCACCACATTCGCCGTCAGCCGGCTCAACGGGGTATCCCCGCCATTGACCATCAGGCTCCCCGCATAGGTCATCGACCCGACCGAGAACACCGCGCCCCCCGCATGGGTTTCGAAGAACGTCATATCCGCGCAGGACCAGTTTTCCTGCGGCAGGGGATGCCGATGCACCAGCATGTCTTCGTTCACCCAGGCGTAATCGGGATGGATGACAATGCCTTTGGCCACCACCAGCGCATGGGGTGGGGTGCCGTATTTCGGGTTCACGCTGTCAAGCTCGAACCCCGCCGCCCCGCCGCCCATGTAACCGGCGGTACCGAACGTCACCCCGGGGGTGACATCGAGCCCGACGCGCATGAATGCCACGCGAGGGTCCTGCATGCCCTCGATGAAATGATAGGGGAACCCAAGATGCCGCCCCTGGGTGGAGAAGCTGATACCGACCAATTTATGGCTGGACCGCCCGATCCGCCGCCACAACCCGCCATACCCACCGCCGAACTGGTGGTAGCTCTCGCCTGGCATACTCTCCCAGACACGGATACCACCCTCCGCCCGCCGAACCTCCAGCGTCTCCGGCTGCTCGGCCGAGGGTTCCGCCCGCCAGTAGAACCCGTTGCCGCCAAGATACATCAGCCGCCCACCCATCCCCAGATGGTCCTCGAACGCCTGCATCATCCGCTCGGAATGATATTCCGGGTGCTGCCCGGCGATCACCACGCGATAGGGCGCCAGCGCCGCCACGCCCTCATCGTGCAGGTCATGATCGGTGATCACGTCATGGTCCATGCCGATCGTGTGCAGCCATTGGTCGATATAGCTCTCGGAGACCCAGCGCGCCGTGCCCGAGCCACCCTCGACGGGGTCCATCAACGCGAACTGCCGCGGCCTGGTGTCCAGCATCGGCCGCGCCTGCGTCATCAACGCCACGCCCGAGCCGTCAGCGTGGTGGTTGTAGCAGGAGAGGCCGAATTGCGGGTTCATATCCGGCGTCTCCGCCAACGCCCCCCAGGCCGCCGCCCGGGCGGCGATCTCGGCCCCTCGGCCGGGCCGCACGTAACAGCCATAGACCTGGTAGGAGAAGGTCGGGATCAACAGCACCACGTCGCTGCGCGGTTGCGCGGGACGAACCACGAAGGGGATGTAGTCCTCCCCTGCCGCATTCTTGATATGCGCCGCATAAAGCCCGCTCGGCCAATCCGCGGGAACCGTGAGCGCAAAAGCCTCCCGCCACCCCAGCGGGCCCTGGTCGTCGTCATGGAAATGGATCGCGCCGTAGTGCGCCGGATCGGATTTCCAGTCATGCACCGCCCCGGTCCAGTTGGAGCCGGTCATCGCCCGGGTCGGCAGGTTCACGAGACGCGCATGCGCCGCATGCGGCCCGATGTCGGTGGCGGTCTGGCTCCCCATGCCGAGGGAGAAATCCCATTCGGCGTGAACCGCGCCGGAGAGCGCAACCACACTGGGGCGCTCGATCTTGCCATTGAAATGCCCACTGGCCGGCGCGTCACCCTCGGGCGGCAACGCGGCGAGGAATACCGCGGGCGCCCCTACCGGCGGGGCAGCCGCCTGGCCCGACGCGCTGCCCGCGTCGGCCAGCGGGGCGAGCGGAGATTGGCTGACACTGACGCCACCATCGCGCCCGACCGTCGCGGTCAGGCGATACCAACGCCGCGGATGCAGCTTCTGCCGCACCTCGGCCCGCTGAATTGTGCCATCC
The DNA here is from genome assembly GCA_903910565.1 of uncultured Rhodospirillales bacterium. Classification (GTDB taxonomy): domain Bacteria; phylum Pseudomonadota; class Alphaproteobacteria; order Acetobacterales; family Acetobacteraceae; genus CAIYPH01. The sequence continues at coordinate 2,711 of CAIWAJ010000283.1, read as the reverse complement.
GGCCCACTCGCCTCCACCATCGCGCCGCCATCCGGCCCGATGCCGAGCGCGACCTGCCAGGCGCCGATTTTCAGCGCGACGACCCCCTGCCGCCCCTTGCGCGGCGTGGTCGGCCAGATCGTCGCGGCCACCGAGACGCCTTCATGCAGGTCCGCCGGAAGAGCAGCGACATGGCCAAAGCTGCCGAGATACGCGGATTGCGCGATGCCGTCCCGCCGCCCATCGAGCGGGCTCGCCATCACCACCTCCGCATAACCCGGCCCGGCGGGATTGGGGTCGGCGCAGAGATGGCGCACGAAGCGCAGGGAGAACGCACGATTGCCGGCGCTCGAGACCATGAATCGGATCGTGCCGCCCTGCTTCGCACTCCAGCGATCAGTGTATCCGGTGAGGGCGTGCATGGCGGTCTCCTCGTGCGTGAGAGGGCGATGGTAGCGCCGTGAAGCCCGCACGCAAGCCACTGGCCCCGGCGCACGATCCCGCCAATACTCGCGACGGAACGCGGGAGGCTGGCATGGACAGGATGGGGATCGGCTTGATCGGCTGCGGCGGCATCGCCCGCTCGGCGCATCTGCCGGCGATCGCGGCGCTGCGCGAACATGTAGACCTCCGCGCCACCGCCGACGTGGACGCCCATGCCGCCGAGGTCGCCGCCGCGCCCTGGGGAGCCGCCCATTCCACCGACCACCGCACCGTGCTGGCGCGGCCCGATATCGCCGCGGTGATCGTCGCCACCCCCGAATATCTCCACGCCGAGCAGGTCTCGGCCGCCGCCGCCGCGGGCAAGCATGTGCTGTGCGAAAAGCCGCTCGCGCGCACGCTCGCCGAGGCCGATCGCATGATCGATGCCTGCGCGGCCGCCGGCGTGCATCTGCTGATCGGCCATAGCCGCCGCTTCACCCGCCGCTACATGGAAATCCGCGCCGCGATCGAGCGTGGCGAAATCGGCGAGGTGCGGCTGCTGCGCGAGAATGAGCGCCGCTCGCGCGGCCGCCCGCAAATCTGGTGGTCACCGGCGCATTGGACAGGAAATCCGCAAATCTCCGGCGGCGCGCCGATGATCAACGCCATCCACGAGACCGACTTGCTGCGTTGGTTCAGCGGCCAGGAGGCGGAGAGCGTGCAGGCGGAAATCAACGTCACCATCGCCGAAAACCCGGGGGTGATCGATTTCATCAGCCTCACCGTGCGCTTCAAGGGCGGCGCCATCGGCTCGGCCGAGGTGCTCAACAACACGCCGCTGGGCTATCCGGCTTTCCACCAGCTCGACATCTACGGCACCTCCGGCGCCATTCGCGCGCGGGATCATGACCTCACCGGCCTCGCCCGCTTCACCGATGCCGGCACCGAGTATCCCGCGCAGTATGAGATGCTGCTGCACAACCTGCCGGCCTATGCGCGCGAACTCGCCGAACTGGTCGACGCGATCCGCCAAGACCGGCCGCTGGTGATGCCGCCGAGTGAGGCGCGGGCGGCTCTGGCCATCACGCTGGCCGCCATCCGCTCCGCCCATGAGGGCCGCGCGATCGAGATGGGAGAACTGGCATGATCTCACTCGGCATCATCGGCGACGGGCTGCACGCCCAGGCCCTGCGTGGCCACGGAGCCCCGCTCGGTAGCATCCGTCTCGTCGATACGCCCGACCGCTTCTGGCGGGACATTGCCGAAGACACCACGCTCACCGCCGTGCTGGTCGATCTGCCCGGCGAGGCCGGCTTTGCCGCCATCCTCGCGGCGCTAAAGTCCGGCAAGACGGTCATCAGCGGCCCCGCACCCGCCCGCACGATCGACGATCTCGCCCGGCTTCGCACGGCCACCATTCGCGGTAGCGGGACATTATTGCCCTGCGCCGAACTTACCCATGGCGAGGCCGCCCGCCGCGGCCTGGCCGCCATCGCCGACCCCGCATTCGGCAAACTCACCTCGCTCTACATCGCCATCCGCCAACCCCGCGGCCCCGGCGACGTGCTGGAGGACCTCGCGCCGGAAGCCGTCGCCTTCATCAACGCGGCTATTCCCGACGACTTCCCCTCCGTCCGCGTCAACGCCGGCGCCTTGTTCGGCGGGGAACGAGACAGTGCGGTGATCCTGCTGCGCAGCGAGAACGATGTCGTCGTCACCATCGAGCTCGCCAAATGCCTGCCCGCCAGCCTGCCGGCACCCGGCCTCGGCGAGGTTGAGATCGACGCGATCGGAACACAACAAGCCATCCGCATCACGCCAAACGACAGCGCGGTGCGCATCCATCGCGACGACGGAAGCGACGCGCGGCCATGGCTCGATGCCGCGGTGCTGGCGATGTTGCGGAACGTCGAACGGGCCGCCAGCGGATTGCCGGAGGTGGCCGGCTGGCTCCGCCGCGCGGCCCGCAACCGGGCCGTGCTGGCGGCAATCCGAGCGGCAGCGGGCTAGGCCTTCGTCACGTCATAGAACAGCGCCACCCAGCTGGTGCGCGCGAAGTGGTAGCCCTTTTTCTCCGCACGATAGGCCAGCGTCTGCACCTGGTTGTGCACGGAGAGCCACAGCGCGCTGTCCATGATGATCTTCTGCGCCTCGGCGTAGATGGCGTTGCGCTTGGCCGGATCGGTCACGGCGCGGCCCTCGACGAACAGGGCGTCGAGCTTGGGGTCGTTCAGCTGCATCCAGTTGTAGCGGTACTTGCCGGGGGCGGGGATGTTGGCCGAGGAGAACAGGTTCTCCAGGCACATCGG
>CAIWAJ010000282.1:0-1587 GCA_903910565.1 uncultured Rhodospirillales bacterium | reverse complement strand
GCACCAGCGCAGTCTTCATTGCAAGCTCGCTGCGTGGGCTTCGATCGCGTCCACCAGTCGGGCGGTGCCGTTGCTCGCATGCCAGCTGATGGCCCCGCGGCGCGCTCGCTCGATGGCCTGTGAAAAATCGGCCGCCACTTCGTCGACCGCCTGCAGGATCGCCTCGGCCGAATAGTCGTGAAAGAGAGTGCCGCAACCGTGACGCGCTGCGAGGACGGCCGGCAGACAGCCCGAGGGCAGGATCACCGGAACACCGGAGGCGATGCACTCGCTCACCACACCGGAACAACTCGCAACATAGCTCTGCCACTTCGAAGGCCACACGACAAGGTCACAGCGGGCGATCTCGGCCGCGAAATCCTTGATGTAGGGCAGCACCTCAAGGCCCGCCTGCCCGTTCCTTGCCCCGGTGGCTCGGCCGCTATCTTGCACGACAACTTCGTATCCGCGCTCGAGCAGGCGTTGCACGAGCGCGGGCATGAGGTCCAGACCTCGCGCAGGGCGCTGATGCCCAAAAAAGCCGATGCGTCTCAGCCCACCGTGCCGGCCCGGGTTGACGGCGCCATCGTGTGGACAGGGCAACCGGGTCACTGCCAACTCGGGGGTAAAGCCGCGATACGCATCGCAGAGCCACTCGTCGTAGGCGCCAACGACCATGGGACGGGGCAAGCGAGCAAGCCGTTGTGCCGCGCGGGCCCATGTCGCTGCACCCTGGGGATGGTAATGCCTCGGCAGCCACCAGGTCCCGCCAAACTGTGCGGTCGCTGTCTGCGCACCGGCTTGCGCTGCTGCTCTGGCCGCCCCCATCGCCGCCGCGAACTGGTATGCGAACAGCGTGGGCCACAACCACAGGCTCGATGGATCCACCGCCTTCAGGTCCTGGATCGTGGCGAGACCGCGGTCTCGATACATCGCCGCACCGGTGTCATCGGCCGGCAGACTGGCATAGGGCGCCATGCGAAAGGTTGCGTGGGCCGCCATGCCAGCGTCTTCGAGCGCCGCCGCCAGTGTCGGCGACGCATTCACGCCGCTGTGAACCTCAACGTGATGTCCGCGCGCTTCAAGCGCCCGCACCAGACGCAGGTCGAGGTCGAAATGGTGGCCCTTCGTACCAATCAGCCCCGGGTCGAGCAAAGAGATGTTCAAGATGCCTCCGACCGCGGGCGCAGGGTAAGCAACCGCGGTGCAGAAAGTAGAAAGGGAACCGGAAACCAGGTCGGCCCTCCTGGACGCCCGGCGCCGAGCGAAGGATGATACGCAAGCGATGCCTCTCGATGTCCCCTTGAATCCGGTAACGTGGATGCCCGGGGGCTTCAGCCCACCCAGATGCCCGCCGATCCTGCCTGCGTCGATACACGGGCGAATCTAGCGGTGATGTCGTCCAACAGATCCGGGTAGCCCCTGATCAACCCGCTCAGCATCAACGCCCCCTGCATGACTCCCACAAGGACGCACGATGATCAACCTGTACTTCTGGACCACCGACAACGGCTACAAGGCGCGCCAGGCCGCTGAAGAATCAGGCCTGCCTTACACGATCAGGCCGGTCAATATCCGGGCGCGCGAGCAGTTCGCGCCCGAGTTCCT
>CAIWAJ010000281.1:0-3780 GCA_903910565.1 uncultured Rhodospirillales bacterium | reverse complement strand
GCATAGGTCATATTTGCTGACCTAAACGCATGGACTTCCCACTCCTCCCCTTCGTCGCCTTCGCCATCGCCGGCTCCATCACGCCGGGGCCGAATGTGTTGATGATCGCCGCGGCCGCCGCCAATAGCGGGCTGCGCGCGACCATTCCCCATATGTTCGGGATTTCAACCGGTTTCGCGGCAATGATCCTGCTGGTCGGGCTCGGCCTCGCCGTGCCGCTGGCCGCCTTCCCGCAGTTGCATCACGGCATACGCTGGATTGGTGCCGCCTGGATCGGTTGGATCGCCTGGCAAATCGCCACCTCGCCGCCGCCGGGTGAGGGCCGCCCGCGTCCGCCGCTGCGTTTTTTTGGCGCGGCGATGTTCCAGTGGATCAATCCCAAAGCCTGGCTGCTGGCGCTGGGGATGACGACGACCTGGGCCAATCCCGATGCCGCGCTGGCGCCGCAATACCTTGCGATGGCCGCGATCGTCTGGCTGGTCGGCCTGCCCTGTAACCTCGCCTGGGCAGCGCTTGGCGAGCAGGCGGGACGAGTGTTGCGCACGCCGCGGCAGCTGCGGGTATTCAATGTCAGCATGGCGGTGCTACTGGTGGTTTCGATGCTGCCTGTGTTGGTTGGATAAACAAGAAGGCGCTTCGTTTTTGAAAAAAAAGAAGCAAAAAGCGTTCATCCATTTGCTCTGTACCGCTTCAAACCATCCCGCTGGGGCAAACCAACGGCAACAAAATCAGAAAAAGTTTTTTGGTTCTTTTTGTTCACAAAAAGAACACCCTTCCTCAAACGATCCTGCTCCCATGCCCAACCCAATACCGATCCCGCAGCACGCGCTTATACAGCTTGCCGGTGGGCAGCCGCGGAAGTTGCGGGTCAAAGTCAATGGAACGTGGCACCTTGTGACGCGCAAGGTGTTCGCCGCAATAGGCAATCAGTTCGGCGGCTGTCTCAGGCGTGTCGTCAATGCCCGGCATGAGCTGGACGACCGCCTTCACCTCCTCGCCGAGATCCGCGTTGGGCACGCCGAACACCGCGGCATCGGCGACCTTGGGGTGGCTGATGAGAAGGTCCTCGGTTTCCTGCGGATAGATGTTTACGCCGCCGGAGATGATCATAAAGGTCGCGCGGTCGGTGAGGTAAAGGTAGCCGTCGGCGTCGACATGGCCCACATCGCCCGCGGTGCCCATGGTGCGATCGGGCGAGAGCACGTCCGCGGTGCGCTGCTCGTCGTTGAAATAGGCGAAGGGAGAGCCGAGCTTGAACCACACGGTCCCCGTGGTGCCGGTCGGGCAGGGCTGAATGTTTTCGTCGAGGATGTGCAACTCGCCGAACAGCGATCGGCCGACGCTGCCCTTATGCGCCAGCCATTCCGCGCTGGTGGTGGCGGTGAAGCCCATGCCTTCGGTCATCCCGTAATATTCGAGGATGATCGGGCCCCACCACTCTATCATCTGCTGCTTGACCTGCATCGGGCAGGGCGCCGCGGCGTGGATGGCGACCTTGAGGGAGGCACGGTCGTAGCGGGTGCGCACGTCCTCGGGCAGTTTCAGCATGCGGGAGAACATCGTCGGCACATATTGCGCGTGGGTGACGCGGTATCGCTCCACCAGGACCAGCGCCTGCTCGGGGTCGAAGCGCTCCATGATGATGACGGTGCCGCCGAAGCGGATGGTGAGATTGACCCCGAGATGCGGGGCGGCGTGGTAGAGTGGCGCTGGAGAAAGGTAGATCAGCCCCTCCTCGAAGGACCACAGCTTGGCGATGAAGCTGTAGAGCGGCAGCATCTGGCCCGGTGGCTGTTCCGGCAGCGGGCGCTGCACGCCCTTGGGCCTGCCCGTGGTGCCGGAAGAATAGAGCATGGCAATGCCGAGCGCCTCGCCAGCGATCGGAGTGGCGGGAAAGGCCGCGACCGCCTCCTCGTAGTTGCACACCGATGCACCGTCGCCAGGCCCGTTGACGACCAGGCAGAGCTTCACGTTCGGGCACTGCGCCATGGCGGCGAGCGCCACCGCATGGCGGGCCACGGAGGTGATGAGCACCTGGGATTCGCTGTTCTGCAGGATGTAGGCGAGTTCGTCGGCGGTGAGGTAGGAGTTGGTGCAGGTGTAGTAGAGCCCGGCCCGCTCGCCGGCGGCGCAGGCTTCCATGTAGCGCGCATTGTTCTCCATGAAGATGGCGTAGTGGTCGAGCCGCTTGAGGCCCTGCGCGCGGAGGAGGTGGGCGAGACGGTTGGCGCGCGCATCAAGCTCGCCATGGGTCACGGTCTCGCCGGTTGCGGCCATGATGAAGGCGGGCTGGTTTGCCCGGGTCGCCAGGTGGTTGCCGGAATACATGTCGTCCCTCCCCGGTTATTTTTATGGGGAAAGCCTAGCCGAAACCGTCACTCCCCGGCAACGGTCCAGCCATCGCCATCACGGATGAACAGTGGGGTGGAGAACCCGGCGATCAGCGGCAGGCCGGTCGGCCAGCCCGCCTGCCAACGCTGGGTTTGCGCCATGGCGACACCGGCCGCGATGGGGGCAATACCGGCGGCGGCGAGCAAGGCGAGCGCGGCGCCCATCGAGGCGCCGGTGGAGATCACATCATCGACAAGCACGATGCGGCGGCCGGTGAGGCGGGGCAGGATGCGTGGATCAAGCCACAGCCGGCGCCCGGCCCCCGGCGAGGTGATGGAGGCAAGGGGAACCGACAGCGCCTCGTCGTACCAAAGCTTGCGAGACGTCCCGAGCGCGGCCCAGTTTGCATGCCCCAAAGCCCGGGCCACGGCGGCGCCGACGACATGGCCAAGCGTCGGCAGCGCGACGATCACCTCGGGCCGCATGGGGGCAAGCACATCGGCGAGAAACCCAGCCAGCGCATCGGCGACGGCAAAACTGGCCTGATTCACGATCAACCCGGCGATGGCGGTCGCACCAAGATCGCGCAGTGGCAGGCGCAAGGCGCGGCCATCCGGCATCGCGGCATCATAGAAGCCATGCCAGGGCCGGGCGGTGGACGGGGCGTCGATGAAGTTCTGCCAGTAATCCATGCCCGAAATTCGCATGCGGCGCCGGGGATGCAAACCCGGCAAGACGTGTAATATGAAGGCCTCATGCCGCCCGGGAGATACATTATGCGCCGCACCAGCCTCACCCGCCGATCCGCCCTCGCCGCCGGGGCCGCCACGCTCGCCATGCCGCATATCGCCGGCGCGCAGGCGGCGCCGATCAAGCTCGGCCTGATCCATCCCGTCACCGGCGCGCTGGCCGGGGCCGGCGGGCGCTGCCGCATGGGTGGGCAGCTCGCCATCGCCGACATCAACGCGGCCGGGGGCATCAAGTCGATGGGCGGCGCCAAGATCGAGGCGCTGCTGGGCGACGCGCAGGGCCGCCCGGAGATCGCCACCCAGCTGGTGGACCAGATGGCCGAGGCCGGTGCCGCCGGCTTCACCGGCTGCTTCGCCTCGGCACTTGGCCTGGCCGCCACCCAGGCGGCGGCGAAGTATAATATCCCCTTCTCGATCGACAGCGGCATCGCGGACGCCATCACCACCCGCGGGCTGAAGAACACCTTCCGCTTCTTCCCCAACAACACCACCGCGACGAATGACGCGATGGCCGCGCTCGATGCCATCAACAAGAAGGCGGGCAGCCCGGCCAAGACCGCGGTGATCGTGCATGAGGACAGCGAGTTCGGCACCAACTCGGTGAAGCTGCAGGCAGCCAAGCTGCCGCTGATCGGCATCGAGGTGAAGGCCCTGCTGCCGCACGCGACGCCGACGCGCGATTTCACCAACATCGTGCTGC
>CAIWAJ010000280.1:0-2253 GCA_903910565.1 uncultured Rhodospirillales bacterium | reverse complement strand
TCGGCGCGGCCGGCATGCCGACCGGCATCACCAACAACCTGCACATCCACTTCACCGCCGAAGTCTTCATGGTGTTCGGCGGCAGCTACACCTTCCGCTGGGGCGATAACGGACAGGACGGCGAGTTGCCGGGCGAGGACGGCGACATCATTTCGATCCCCACCTGGATTTTCCGCGGCTTCGTCAACACCGGCCCCAACGAGGCGATGGTGTTCACCACCCTCGGCGGCGATGATACCGGCGGCATCATCTGGCACCCCTCCATCCTCGCCGAGGCCGGCCAGTACGGGCTGTATCTCACCAAGGACAATATCCTGGTGGATACCGAGAAGGGCGGCCAGCGCCCGCCGCATGACCAACTCATCGAACCGATCAGCCAGCGCGAGATCGACGCCCTGCGCCGCTACTCCCCGGCCGAAATGCGCAAGCGCGCCGTGAAGGTTTCCGACCGCATCTGGTCGAAAGCGGCTTTGCTCGATGCCTGCCTGCCCGGCCACGCCAGCGAAATCGCGCCCGTCATCGGCTTCGGCATCAGCCAGGACCGCAACGCCGAAGCGCCCATCACCAACCCGCACGGCTTCTCCCATGAGTGGCTGCGCCTCGCCCCCGGCCAGTCCGTCTCCCGCCACCGCATCCACGAGAAACAGGTGCTGCTCGCCCATACCGGCCACTTCACCGTCACGCTCAATAACCCCGCGCACGCCGTCGACCTCAAACTCGAAGCCTGGGGCATGGTCTCCGTCCCCGCCGGCGCCTGGCGGTCCATCCGCAACGACAGCGACCAACCCGCCGAACTCCTCCTCATCACCAATGGCGATGCGCGCAAAATCCCGGAATGGCCGGAAGAGACGGTAGAAGCCGCCCGCGCCGCCGGCTGGGCCGCCGATGCTTCCGGCATGATCGCCCCCGCCCACCTCCTGCCCAACTACCTGATCGGCCGCCAAAGCCTCGAAATGGCAAAGGAACCCGCATGAGCGACGCCCCCTCCCCCCGCATCATCCCCGCGACCGCGGCCACCGAGCCCGTCCTGCAGGTGGAACGCCACGATTTCGTCGATCTCGTCCCCACCAACCGCCCGCGCGTCCAAAGCCTGCGCGGCTTCGAGGACTGCTACACCGATATCGTGGACTACATCGTCCGCTGCACCCACCGCATCTGGGACGAGCGCGACATCGGCCTCATCTACAGCCACTACACCCACAATTCCGACGTCTACTACAACCTCAAATCCGTCCACTCCCGCGAAGACATCGTCCGCGACACCATCGACCGTCTCGCCCAATTCCCCGAACGGCGCGGCATGGCCACCCAGGTCATCTGGCGCGGCAATGACGTCGACGGCTTCTACACCTCCCACCTCGTCACCGGCGCCGGCCGCCACACCCAGGACGGCCCCTTCGGCAAGCCCACCGGCCGCAGCTTCACCACCCGCACGGTCGCCGACTGCATGGTCCTGGAGAACCGCATCTACCGCGAATGGATCGTCAATGACGGCATGGGCGTCATCCGCCAGCTCGGGCTCGACCCCCACGCCATCGCCGAAGCCACCGCCCGCGACATGCACGCCCGCGGCCAGGTCACCCTCGATTTCGGCGAAAACCGCCGCCTCATCGGCCAATACCCCCCGGAATCCGTGGCCGACATCTCCATCGCCCACACCGACAGCGAGGCCAACCTCCTCCGCTGGCTCCACGAGATGTTCAACCGCCGCATGTTCGGCGAGATCGACCGCCAATACGCCCCCAACGTGATGTATCACGGCGCCAACCTGCGCAATCTCTACGGCCGCGCCGCCGTCCTGCACCGCATCATCCAGCTCGTCGCCACCATGCCCGACTGCGCCTTCATCCCGCAGCACATCTGCTCCGTCCCGTCGGACGACGGCGGTGGCGAAAAAATCGCAGTCCGCTGGATCATGGAAGGCCACCACCTCGGCCACGCCCTCATGGGCCCGCCCACCGGCCACCGCACCTTCCTCCTCGGCGTCTCGCACTACCACATCGTCAACGGCAAAGTGGTCGAGCAGTGGGACGTCTATGACGAAATGGCCATGCTCACCCAGATCAAGCTCGGCGCCCTGGGCCCCTCGGAATAAACCGCGGCACGAGGGGGAAGAAAGCAAGCGCTTCTTTTTTGAAAAAAAGAAGCAAAAAACTTTCCCCTCCTCGTCGCGTACCGCTCCGCACCATCCCGCGACTGAACCAAAACGAATAAAAAGTTTTTTTGGTTCTTTTTGTTCACAAAAAGAACACC
>CAIWAJ010000279.1:0-8750 GCA_903910565.1 uncultured Rhodospirillales bacterium | reverse complement strand
GAAGCGGTATTGCAAGGGCCGCCCCTTGATGCCGCCCTCGGGCCCGTTGATCGCCTCCAGCGCGAGATCGAACCCTTTCTTCCACTGCGCGCCATACTGCGCCGCCGGCCCGGTGAGCGGGCCGGAGACGCCGATCGTCACCGGGTCGGCGGCGAAAGCGTGCGTGGTGGCCAGCGTGGCAACGCCGGCGAGCAGCGTGCGGCGGGTGATCATGGAGCTGGAACGGTCGTGCATATGCGCCTCGCGGAAACAGCGGTGAAGGGAAAGCCGGCGTAGGCCGCCGGGCGGGCACGGGACGGGGAACGTCCGCGCGTGCTTGGACTCCCGGAGCTTTCGCCGGATCGCCGCCGCCGTCAACGCGAAACCTGCAGATGAGAGAATTTTGCCACGCCATGCCGCTCCGGCGGAGCGCGGGAGATTCTTTTTCCCTTTTACGGCCTCCGCGTGGAACGCCATATCCCGCAGGAAAGGTGAACAACGAGACGGCGAGACAGCGAGAAGGAAGAGGGCAGTGCCGCGCGAATACGCTTCTCGCTGCCTCGCTGCCTCTGTGTGAACCTTCCTTTCTTCCCTGCCGCGCCGATGCTAGGCTCCCGCCATGATCACAGCTCAACTCGTGCCGATCCTGTCGGACAACTACGCCTGGCTTCTGCGTTGCAGCAGCACCGGCGCCACCGCCATCGTTGACCCCGCCGAGGTCGCCCCGGTCGCCGCGGCGATCGATGCCGCCGGCGGCCGGCTCGACATGATCCTGCTCACCCATCACCACGGCGACCACATCGCCGGCACCGACGAGATCCGCGCCCGCTACGGCGCCAAGGTGGTCGGCGCCCGCGCCGATGCGCATCGGCTGCCGAAGCTCGATATCGCGGTCAGCGAGGGCGACACCGTCACGCTGGGCGCCAGCACCGCCGTTGTGATCGACACGCCCGGCCATACGCGCGGCCATATTTCCTACTACTTCGCCGACGGCAACGTGCTGCTCTGCGGCGACACCCTGTTCAGCCTCGGCTGCGGCCGCCTGCTCGAAGGCAATGCCGCCGAGATGTTCGCCTCGCTCGCCAAGCTGGCCAAGCTCGGGCCGGAGACGCTGGTGTGCTGCGGCCACGAATACACCGAAAGCAACGCCCGCTTCGCGCTGCACGCCGACCCCGGCAACGCCGCGCTCGTCGCCTACGCCGGGAAGGTGAAAGCCTGGCGCGCCGACGGGAAGCCGAGCCTGCCCAGCCTGATGGCCGACGAGCTTGCCGCCAATCCGTTCCTGCGCGCGGCCGATGTCGCGGCCTTGGCCGATTTGCGCGGGCGGAAGGACACGTTCTGATCGCGTCATTGCGAGCGCAGCGAAGCAATCCATCGTGCAACCGGGCGGAGTAGCGCTTGGCCATGGATTGCTTCGGCTGCGCCTCGCAATGACCGGGGGGATGATGTGACCCTCCTCTCCCCCGCCACATCAGCCGCCGAGGTCATCGCCGCCCTCGGCCTCGCGCCGCACCCCGAAGGCGGCCATTACCGCGAAATCTGGCGTGATGCCCCGGAGGGTGGCGGACGGGGCGCGGCCACCTCCATCCTGTTTCTGCTCGCCGCCGGCGAGCGCAGCCACTGGCACACCGTGGATGCGGCGGAGCTGTGGATCTGGAATGCCGGCGGGCCGTTGCGGCTGGAGATGCCCGGCGCCAGCATCCTCCTCGGCCCCGATCTCGCCGCCGGGCAGATGCTGCAGGGCGTGGTGCCGAAGGGCGAATGGCAGGCCGCGCGGCCGCTCGCCGGCTGGAGTCTGGTGAGCTGCGTGGTGGCGCCGGCGTTCGAATTCGCCGGTTTTACCCTGGCGCCGCATGGCTGGCACCCGGATCAAGGCCCCTTCCCTTCCGCCTGAGGCGCCCCTAGGTTCCGTCATCTCCCACTATTGAAACGGATACCAAATGAGCAAGCTTGACGTTCTCGCCATCTCCGGCAGCCTTCGCAAGGGCTCCCTCAACGCCGCCCTGCTGCGCGCCGCCCAGGAGGAAGCCGCCGCCGACGTGGCGATCGAGATCTACGACTACTCCGACGTGCCGCTCTACAACGGCGACGTGGAAGCCGCCGGCATGCCGGCGTCGGTGCTGCGTTTCAAGGAACGCATTCTCAAGGCCGACGCCATCCTGCTGGCCGTGCCGGAATACAACTACTCCTTCCCCGGCGTGCTGAAAAACGCGATCGACTGGGCCTCGCGCCCCTACGGCAAGTCCGCCTGGGCCGGCAAGCCGGTGGCGATGCTCTCCACCGGCGGCGGCTTGGGCGCCTCGCGCGGGCAGTATCAACTCCGCCAGGTGCTGGTCAGCCAGGGCATGTGGGTGCTGCACGCGCCGGAGGTGTTCGTCGCCAACGCCGCCACCAAGTTCGACGCGACGGGCCGCCTCACCGATGACGTCGCGCGCGGGCTGATCAAGCAGGCCGTGGCGGGCCTCGCGGCGCTCACGCGCAAGGTCGCCGGCTAGCCGATGGCGGCGGCCAGGCGCTGGGGGTTCCTGCTGCTGCTCTCGTTCATCCGGGTGGCGATGGGAATACAATACCAGTCGGTGGCCGCCGCGGGCCCGGCGATCCGCGACGATCTCGGGCTCGACTACGCCGCGCTCGGGGCCATCACCGGCTCCTACATGATGCTCGGCGCCTTTCTCGCACTCCCCGCCGGCTTCCTCGGCGCGCGCTTCGGCGATCGGCGGATGCTGATCGCCGGGCTCGCGCTGATGACGCTGGGGGGCATCGGACTCGGCCTCGCGCCTGGCTTTCCCCTGGCGCTGGCCTTCCGCCTGTTCTCCGGCGTGGGTGCGGTGATCCTCAACATCATCATCTCCAAAATGGTGATGGACCGCTTCGAGGACGCCTCGCTCGGCCTCGCCATGGGGGTGCTGCTCGGGGCCTGGCCGCTCGGCATCGGCGCTGGGTCTATCTTCCTCCCCTATCTCGTCGGCCCGCTGGGCTGGCGCGGCGTGATGTTCTTCGCCGCCGCCTGCTGCGCCGCCTTCCTGGCCCTGACCGTGGCCGCGGTGCCGGAAGGCCCGCGCCGCGCGCCGGGGCGCCTGCTGCGCTTCGGGCTGAGCCTGCACGTCGTGCTCGCCGTGCTCGCCGCCGGCTCGGTCTGGCTGCTCGGCAATGCCGGCTACATCATCCTGCTCGGCTTCGCGCCGGCCTATTACGTGGAACAGGGCATGTCGCTCGCCGCCGCCGGCGCGGTGGTGAGCCTGGCCTCCTTCGCCACCATCCCCGTGGGCCCCGTCGGCGGCTGGCTCGGCAGCCGCATGGCCCCGATGGCGATCACCGCCATCTGCACCGTCATCACCTCCGCGGGGATATTCTTCCTCCCCGGCGCGACCCACCCGGCGCTGATGCTGTTCGCCATCGGCGCCGTGCTCGGCCTGCCCTCCGGCCTCATCGTGGCGCTGCCCGCCCGCGTGCTGCGCCCCGAGCAGCGCGCGGTGGGCATGGGCATCTTCTACAGCGTGTTCTACGGCGGCCTCGGCCTGCTGCCGCCCTTCGCCGGCTGGGTGCGCGACGTGACCGGCGCCGCCCAGGCGCCGTTCATGGTGGCGGCGGCGGTGAACCTTGCCACGCTGCTGGGGATTGGGGGGTTTCTTGCGATCAGTCGTAAGGTCAGGAAGTAAGCGTGTTCTTTTTGTGAACAAAAAGAACCAAAAAAACTTTTTATTCCCTGGGGTTCGGAGTCTCCCGGGAGGCTCCGCGCCAAACGGATAAAAGTTTTTTGCTTCTTTTTTTCAAAAAAGAAGCGCTTGCTTCCTCCCTACACCCCCATCTCGGAATTGTAGTGCGCCGAGCCCACATAGCCGCCGCCATGGCGCATGCGGGTTTTGCCGTTCTTCAGCTCGAAGTAGGACGGCGCCGCCTCCGCCGGGCAGTAATGGGCAACGATGCTCTTGCGCGTCGCGTCGGGCGAGATCGGGCCGGCGCCGTGGGCGAGGTCGGGGTGCCAGAGCAGAACGTCGCCGCGCCTGGCGAGAAAACTCTTGCGCTGCAGCCCCATGCGGGCGGCGGCCACGGGGATGGACTTCAGGTGGTCCTTGATCGGCCCGTCGAAATTCTCGCCGGGATTGGCCCGCGCGGCTTCGGCGACGCTCTTGTAGGTGTCGAGATACAGGTATTCCGGCATGCGGTGGCTGCCGGGATAGAAGAACATCGCGCCGGCATCATCGGTGACATCCTCGAGCGCGATGCAGGTCGCGAGGAACTGGTTCGTCAGCGAGTAGGTGACATAGGCGCTGTCCTGCTGGGCCTCCTGCGCCACGCCGCGCCAGAAGCCGAGCGACTGGGTGGCGAAGGCGCGGCGCTCCATGATGAGGTGCAGCGTGCGCAGCAGGGTGTCGTGCAGCACCAGGTCGCGGATGCCGGCCGCGAGCCAGTGCAGGTCGAGCGCCTTGGCCGGCTTGCTCAGCACGTCCGGCCGCCAGTGCACCTTGCGGCCGATGCCGGTGACGTTGAATTCCGCCGCCGGCATGTCCCCGGCATAGGCCTGCTCCAGCGCCGCCTGGGCGCGGTCCAGCACGTCATCGGGCAGGGCGTTGCGCAGCACGACATAGCCATCGCCGATGAACTGGCGGATCAGCGGCTCCTGGCCGGGCGGAATGAGGCCGAGATCGGCCTTGGCGGCCAGCAGGTCCAGCGCGTTGGCCTGGTCGGTCCAGAAGCCGCCGAAGCGGGAGCGCGGGGCGCCGGGGTTTTGCGGGCGCGCGGCGGCCTTGTTGCGCAGGTAGCCGCGATGGCGGCCGTAGGTCTCGTAATGCTCACGGAAATCGGCGGCGAGGCCGCGATCCACCTCGGCCACCGCCTGGGGGTAGTGATCGCAGTAGAAGCGCGCGTCGAACTCCGCCGGATCGGCGGCGCGGGGCGGCGCGGGCGCGGCCTGGGGCTTCGGCGCGGGCGCGGCCGGGGGCTTCGGCGCGGCCTTGCGCGCCTCCTCCTCGGCGTTGGCGAAACGGCCCTTGGCGCGGCCCACCGCGACGTAGTGCGCCCAGCCGCTCGCCCGCCCGCGCGTGGCCACCGCATGGGCGACATCGGGGTATCGCGCGAGGTAATAGGCCTCGTCGAACGCGATGGCCTCGCCCGCCAAGATATGCAATGTGCCGTCGTCGCTCATCTCGCCGTTTCCTTCGCAAACACGGGGGAGGATATGCCGCGGGCCCAGGCGCGGCAAGATTGGGAGGGAGCGGAAGCGGCGCTGCTTTTTTTGCAAAAAAAGTTTCGTTCCGTTGGCTCGAAGCCCCCCGCGGGAAGACTCCGACCCAAACGGATAAAAGTTTTTTACTTCTTTTTTTCAAAAAAGCAGCGCTTGCTTCCTACCCTGCCTTGCAGGGCAACACACACCCCCCCGCCAGCCCCGCCGCGATCAGCCCGATCGCGTCCGCGTGCCAGCGCTGCACGGCGCGGTGATCCGCCCCCAGCAGGGCGCCGAGGCGGCGCCAGGAGTGGAGGTGGCGATCGGTCAGCGGGTCCACCAGGGCGCGCGCCGAGGCGATGCGGCGCAGCACGAAGCGGTCATTGGGGATCAGCGCGAGCCAGCCGAACGCCTCGTCCATCCGGGTGATCGCGGCCGCCTCCGGCATCGGCGGGCGCAGCCGGGGCGCCGGGTCGTAGCCGTACGCCTCGGCGGCGGCGCGCACGATGTCGAGCCGGCTTTGGCGCAGGCCGGTGGTGTAGCCGGAGCGCGGGAGGGCGAGCAGCGTGCGCCCGGCCTCCTCCAGCCGGGCGATCACCGTCTCGCGCAAAGCTGCGCCGGCTGTGTGAAGCGGGCGGCCTGCGCCGCCGGTGTGAAGCGGGCGGCCTGCGCCGCCGGTGTGAAGCGGGCGGCCTGCGCCGCCGGGCGCCTTGCGGCCGGACGGCGGCACGCGGGGTGCGCCACCGCCTATAGTTACACTATAGAGCGGCGGCGGCACCGCCTCCGCCGGGCTGCGAACGCGCCGCCGCGCGCCGCCATGTGCGCCGCCGAGTGCGCCGCCAAGGGAGAGGGTATCGGTGAGGGAATCAGGCATATCAGGGTTTCCTTTCCTGGATGGTTAAATACGAGAGGTCGGGCGGCGGCTGTCGTCGACGACGAGGCCGCGGCGGGTCTTGCGCTGGGTGGGGTCGGCGTAGTCGCTCTCCTTGAGCAGCCCGGTTTTCAGCCAGGCGGCGAGGATCGCCGCCGCGCGCTCGGGCTCGATGGCGAGGCACAGGCACAGCACCTGGCCGGCCCAGCGCTCGGCCGCGGTGGGGTGCCGGTTGGCGGTGAAGCGGCCGCCCGGGTAGGGGCCCTGGGCGATGAGATCGAGGGCCGCGTTGCAGTCGGCGATGGTGATGCCGTGAAACACCCCGCGCGGCCGCCACGGCACCACGGCGCCGACGCGGTCGCCCTCCGGGTATTCGGGCGTCACGTTGCCGAGCGGGACGGTCTCATGGCGCAGCCACAGCGCGCGGGCGGCGCGCGGCGCGAGATTGGCTTTCGCGTCATCGCGCCGCACCAGGCGCCAGCGATCGCCGGCGGGCACGCCGAGATGGCGCGCATCCTCCTCGCTCATCGGCGAGAGGATGGCGGCCGCCCGGGCGGCATCGGTCAGCGCCTTGGCGCCGCGGGCGGCATCCACATCGGTGCCGGCGCCCTTGCGGACGTGATGCACCAGCAGCACCGAGGCGCCGGTGGCTTCGGCGATCTCGGCCCACACGGTGGCCGCGGCATCCATGTGGCGGTTGTCGTTCTCGTCGAGCCCGTGCGACTTCACGAAGGGATCGACCACCACCAGCCCGATGCCGCGCCCGCGGATGGCGGCGATCACGCCGTCGCGGTCGGGGTGGCTGATGATGCCGGTGGAGCGGTCGAGCTCCGCCATCACCAGGCGCCGGGTGCGGCCGGAATGCAGGTGCAGCCGGCCCTCGATCTCGTCGCGGGCGATGCCGTGGGCGATCATGAGGGCCGCGATGCGGCGGTCCAGCTCGTCCATGGGGTCCTCGAGGTTGAGCACCCAGACCGGGCTCGGGCGATAGACGGTCTCGCCGAGCAGGGGCCGCCCGGTGATCACCGCGAGCGCCACCGCGAGCGCGTAGGCCGACTTGCCGACGCCGCCGGGGGCGGCCAGCACGGAAACGAAGCCGCGCACCAGGAAGGCGCCGTAGAGCCAGGCGCGCGGAGGAATACGTTCCGCGACGGGCAGGGCGGCGGGGGCGGCGAGAATCGGCGCCGGCGCCTCCGGCTGCGCCGTGGCGGCGCTGAAATGGGCGACGTCGTGGAAGCTGTGGAGCAGCCGCGCGCGCAGCCCGCCGGGGTTGGCGCCCGGGGCATCGGCGGCGGCGGCGGCGAGCGCCGACTCGGCCTCGCCGGGCGCGATCAGCCCGGCCGCGGCGAGGCGGCCGAACACGGCGGCGGCCTTGTGCGGCGCCGCGGGGTCGGTGGCGTGTCTCATGCGGCATATCCCAGCGGGGGGTAGGGAAACGCGGACTCCGCGAGCAGCGTGCCCTCGGTGAGCACCGCCCAGGCGATCGGGTCACCGGCCGGCAGCGGATCGCGGGTGGCGGGGCCGGGTTCGGGGCGGGGCAGCGGGGGCAAGGGCGGCACGCCGATGGCGCGGGCGCGGTCGATCACGGCGGAGCGCGAGACGTGCAGCACGATGGCGATGCCGTCCCAGCTCATGCGTTCGGCCCGGCGGTGGCGGATGGTGGTGTCGTCTTGCGGCGTCCAGAGGCGTTTGGCCGGCATCATTGGGGTCTCCCGAGTGGCGTCGGGAGGACGTTAGACGAGGTAACCGTCGGCCGTCAAGAAAAATAACGCTTTACAGTTAGAAAATGTGACTGCTAGATTCGCCGCCATGGAGGACACCATGGTTGACAACATTTTGGACGAAGACGGCGGACGGGTTGGCATGGGCGAGCGGATTCGCCAGGCGCGGCAGGCGGCGGGGCTCACGCAGCTCGGCCTGGCCACCGCGGTGGGGGTTTCCCGCAGCGCGGTGGCGCAGTGGGAAACCGACCGCTCGGGGCAGGTTGGGGTGAATCTCGCGCGCGTATCTTCGGTGCTCGGGGTCTCCTCGGCCTATCTGCTCACCGGCACGGTGGGCGAGGCGGGGACCGGGACGGCGGAGAATCCCCAGGAGATGGCGCTGCTGCGGCTCTATCGGGAGCTCGGCGAGACCGATCGGCAGGTGCTTTTACGTCTCGCCATGCGGCTCGCGCGTGCCCCGAAGGACGATGAATGAGACGCTTCCTCTATATATGAGACGTTTGGACACCGCAGAGTAACGCTTCGCAACAAACCGGGGGTTTTCCCCCCGGTTTAACCTTCCGCGCCGGGGTTGCGGCGTGGCTGAGCGCCCGGGCGGTTATGCCCGTATGTCAATAATTTCAGCGCTTTTCCGGCGGCCTTATGAGCGCCGCGTAAACAAGTCCGTGAGCGAAATTGGGCTGTTTACCCCCCAAAACCACAACATTGATGACCTATTGCTCCGCCGGGAATCATCCCCTGTTCTGTTTTTTCAATACCTTGGATTAAAATATGATCACAAAAACCCCCCCATAACCGCCCCAAATCGCTAGGAAATTCACCGTCTCAAAACCTGCGGAACTCGCGATTCCGTTATCCAATTGGTCGAATTCTTCCGGGGATGTCCCGATCTCTGTTGAAATTGGCCGATCGAGCGCTGCTGGTTTGGACGTTATGCTGCGGCGCTCTGCCGTGCAAGAACTGGTTTGATGGTGTGCCTGGCGCCATGAGCGGCCAGTGCGACCTTGAGGATCGG
>CAIWAJ010000278.1:0-17800 GCA_903910565.1 uncultured Rhodospirillales bacterium | reverse complement strand
GGCGGCCCGAACGGAGGCGCCTTATGTCAGGACAATCCAATGGGGGCGGCACGCATCGCCCCCGCGCGGCGGCGATCATCGGCCCCTATGGCAGCGGCAAATCGACCCTTTTCGAAGCCCTCATGCTGGCCGGCGGCGCCACCATCAAGCGCGGCGACCCGCGCAGCCGGCGCATGGGCACCGAGCTGCGGCTCGGCCATTGCAGCTTCCTCGGCGATAGCTGGTCGCTGATCGACTGCCCCGGCTCGGTCGAATTCGCCTTCGAGACCGCGGCGGCGTTGACCGCGGTGGATATCGCCGTCGTGGTGGTCGAGCCGGTGGCGGCCAAGGCGATGCTGGCGGCCCCGCTGCTGAAGCAGCTCGATGACCGCGGCATCCCCCATATCGTGTTCATCAACAAGATCGAGACGCTGGAGGGACGCGCGCAGACGGTGCTCGACGCCCTGCAGGGCCATTCCCGCGTGCCGCTGGTGCTGCGCCAGGTGCCGATCCGCGACGGCGCCGGCAAAATCACCGGCTATGTCGATGTGGTGAGCGAGCGGGCCTATCGCTATCGCAAGGGCCAGGAATCGGAGCTGATCGCCCTGCCCGGCGAGATGCAGGCGCGCGAGCAGGAGGTGCGCGGCGTGCTGCTGGAGCGCCTGGCCGACCATAACGACGCCCTGCTGGAGAAGCTGATCGAAGAGGTCGCGCCCTCCACGCAGGAGATCTACGCCCAGCTACGCGCCGATCTGGCAGCCGACGCGGTGGTGGAGGTGCTGCTCGGCAATGCCGAGACCGACAACGGCATCCAACGCCTGTGGAAGGCGCTGCGCCATGATACGCCATCTGCCGAGGAAACCGCGCGCGCACGCGGCGTCGCCGAGGGGACGGAGCCGGTGGCGCAGGTGGTGCGCAGCATCCATGCCGGCCATACCGGCAAGCTCTCCATCGCCCGTATCTGGCGCGGCACGGTGAAGGACGGCGCGACGCTCGGCGGCTCAAGGCTCGGCGGCATCTACCGCTATCCCGGCGGCGAGCCGGCCAAGGCCGTGCAGGCGGAGGCCGGCGAGGTGGTGGCACTCGGCCGGCTGGATGGCGTGACGACCGGCGCCACGGTGTCGACCACGCCGGTCGCGGCCCTCGCCTTCCCCGCCGCGCCGCCGCCGGTCTACGCCTTGGCGATCGCCACCGGGGACCGCAATGACGACGTCAAGCTCTCCGGCGCCTTGCAGAAGATCGCCGAGGAGGACCTGGCGCTGAGCGTCACCCAGGACGCCGACCTCGCGCAGACCGTGCTGCACGGTCAGGGCGAGATGCACCTCAATGCCGCCATCGAACGGCTCGCCAAGGCCTACAACCTGCGCGTCACCACCGCGCCGCCCAAGGTCGCCTATCGCGAGACGATCCGCCGCGCGGTGCACCAGCACGGCCGGCTGAAGCGGCAGACCGGCGGGCATGGCCAGTTCGCCGACATCAAGATCGACATCGCCCCCCGCGACCGCGGCGCCGGCTTCCTGTTCGTCGACAAGATCGTCGGCGGCGTGGTGCCGCGCAACTACATCCCCGCCGTCGGCGAAGCGGCGGAAGAGGCCACACGGAGAGGCCCGCTCGGCCATCCCGTGGTCGATGTCTCGGTCACACTGGTGGACGGCAGCTACCACGCGGTCGACAGCTCGGACATGGCGTTCAAATCCGCCACCAGGTCAGCGATGGCCGAGGGGCTGGCGGCGGCCGAGCCGCTGCTGCTGGAGCCGTTCGACCAGGTGACGGTGCGGGTGCCCAGCGAATTCACCTCCCGCGCACAGCGTCTGCTGACCGGGCGGCGCGGCCAGATTCTCGGCTACGCGGAGGTTGAGGGCACGCCGGGCTGGGACGACGTGGAGGCCCTGGTGCCGCAGGCGGAGCTGCATGATTTCATCATCGAGCTCCGCTCGCAGACCCTCGGCCTCGGCGCCTACCGGCGGCGGTTCGATCATCTGGCGGAGAGCCGGGTCGGTCCGGGGCGGTAGGGCGTGGTCAGTCGCGGGCCCGGTAGATCTCCAGATCGGGGAAGGTAGGGTCGTCGCGGCGTTCGAAATGCTCGGTGATGTAGCGGTAGATCGGCGCATGGGTCACCTCGAAACGGGTATCCATGCGCCAATCGACGCCGAAGCGCGCGATGATGGCGAAGCCTGGCTTGGTCTCGCGTAGCCGCGCGACTTCCGCGATCTGCGTCCGCTCGGCGCGATCCACCAGGGGGTAGATCTCCCACAATGCGGAGCGGCGGCCGAGCAGGGCATGGGCGCCGGGCCAGAACGGCACGGCGATGAAGGGGGTTCGCCCCGGTGCATAGGCGGTGGCGAGGTGGCGCAGCAGCGCGATCTCGTCGCGCGTCGCGGGCAGCACGGTGAATTGGCTGCCGGCGATCTCCACCTGCGCGCAAGCCGGATTGCGCTCGCACTGCCAGGCCTGGTGCAGCGGCCCGGTGGCGCACAGGCTCAACACCGCCATCCCCCCCGCGAGCAGCCAGCGCCGTACGGGACGGCAGGCCGCCAGGATGGTCAGCGTGCCGATCAACAGGGGCAACACGCCGAGCACCGCATGCACCGTGTCGGGCCGCGAGAAGGCGTAATGGGCGTAGGGCAAGGCAAGGCACGCCGCGCTGACCAAAGCCGGCGGCACGGCGCGGCGGCGCAACCGCTGCAAGCCGACCCATACGATCGATGCCGGCACAAAGGCCGCAATGGCCAGCAGCGTGATCCCGGTGCCAAGCAAGGGCAGGGTGACATGCGCGACGAAGCGGCCGCGCAGCTGCCAGGGCCATGGCACCGGGCGTGCGATGTTGGTGGCGCCGAACTCGAACAGAAACCGCACGCTGTCGGCGAAGGCGACGGCGAAGCCCGGCACCAGCGCGCACATCGCGAGCAGCGGCGAGATGCCGAGCACGAGACCGGCCAGGCCGGGCGCCCAGCCACGCCGGATGGCGACGCGCCCCGGCGGCGTCATTGCGAGCCAGGCCGCCGCGAGGGTGGCGCCGAACACGCCATAGGCGGCGTGGTTGCGCCCGATCAGGGCCGCGACCCCGATCGCCACGCCGGTCCGCAAACAGGCGGCGGCGGTGGGCGCGCGCACGAGATCGGCCAGCGCGAGCAGCAACAGCAGGGCGGCGAGCTGGTCATGCACCTTGTAGTAAGGCACCATCCACACACCGAGCAGCAGCGCGGCGAACACCGCCTCGCGCCTCCCGCCCACGCCGGCCAGCACGGCGAGGCCGATCGCCACGCTGGCGGCCTGGAAGGCGAGCATCGCGACGCGCAGCGCCAGCAGCCCGTCATCGCCGGCGAGGCCTATCAGCCAGGCCGCGCTGTAGTAGCGGGCTGGGTCATAGGCCATGAAGTCGCGGAGCGGCACCTCGCCCTGCATCACCCGCTGCACGCCGTACCACAGGAAGCCTTCGTCGCTCATCGAGAACGAGTAGGGGATCTGCCAGGCGTGGATGAGCCCCACCGCCAGCACGCCAAGAAGCGTCGCGGTTATCGGGCGGATTCGCGTCACGTCCGGGTCAGGGGGCACCTTGCTTGCGCTTGCGCAGGAGCAGCAGCATGGCCATCGCCGGGATGGTCACCATCGACATCATCAGGAAGTCGTTGTTGTAGGCGATGATCAACGCCTGCCGGTTGACCATCTGGTCGAGGATCAGCGCCCCCTGGGTATGGGCGGGATCGATCAGATGGGCGTTACCCTGCAGCAGCCGGTTGAACGGCGTCAGATCGGCCGCCAGCCCGGCGTGTGACGACTGTATGCCGCGCGCCAGCGTGAAGGCGGTGACGGAAATGCCGATCGCCGAGCCGATGTTGCGGCAGAGCGACTGCACGGCGGTGGCATCGCCACGCAGATGCGGCGCCAGGGTGGTGAAGGAGATCACCGTCACCGGGTTCCAGATGCAGCCCATCGAGAAGCCCTGGATGACCATGGTGACCATCACCCGTGTCGAGCCGACATCGGGGGTCCAGCCGCTCATGTCGTAGAGGGTGATGCCGAGGACGGAGAGGCCCATGGCCATGATCTTGCGCTGGTCGGCGCGGCCGCCGAGCCGGGCGATAAACAGCATCGCCGCCATGGTGCCGAAGCCGCGCGGCGCCATCAGCAGCCCGGTATCGGCGACCGAATGGCCCGACAGGTTCTGCAGATAGGGCGCGATCAGCGCCGAGGAGGCCATCATCACCGTGTTGGTGGTGAACATCAGCAGGGTCGCGGTGGCGAAGTAGCGATCCTTGAACAGCGCGGGCGGGATGAACGGCTTCTCCGCGGTGAACATGTGCACGCCGAACAAATAAAGCCCCAGCCCGCCAAGCACCGCCTCGGTGAGGATTTCGCGCGAGTTGAACCAGTCCTCGGTCTGGCCGCGGTCGAGCATCAGCTGCATGGAGCCGATGCCGAGGGCCAGCACGGCAAACCCCGTCCAGTCGAACCGCAGTTCCGGGTTGCGCGCCGCCCGCGGCAGAGTGAGGGCGAGGCCGGTGGTGGCGATGATACCGATCGGCAGGTTGATGTAGAACACCCAGCGCCAGTCGAACGCATCGGTGAGATAGCCGCCCAGGGTCGGGCCGAGGATCGGGCCGATCATCACCCCCATGCCAAAAGCGGCCATCGCCTGGCTGCGCTTCTCGGCGGGGTAGATGTCCAGCATCGTCGCCTGGCTGAGCGGCACCAGCGCCGCGCCGAACACACCCTGCATGATGCGAAACACCACCATCTGGGTCAGCGACTGCGCCGCGCCGCACATCATCGAGGTGAGCGTGAAGCCGATCAGGCAGGTCAAATAGAGGTTCTTGCGGCCGAACCGCGCCGAAATCCAGCCGACCGGGGCGGTGCCAATCGCCGAGGCGATGACGTAGGAGGTCAGCACCCAGGAGATCTGGTCGAGCGTGGTGTTGAGGCTGCCCTGCATGTAGGGCAGCGCTACGTTGGCGATGGTGCTGTCGAGCACCTGCATCAGGGTGCCCATCATGGAAAAAATCGAGATCAGCAGGCGGTGGCGGACCGGCTCGGTCATGCGGGGCTCCCGGACCCGCCTTGTATAGCTCCGGCGCGCAGCCGGCGCACCACATCCGGCCGCCCGGCCAGCCATGCTCCGGTGGCCCCGCCCGGCGCGAAGCCGAGCAAGGCGCGCAAATCGGCGGCGTCATCGACGTCCATGCCGATCCCCGGCAGGTCAAGCAGAACCAGCGTTGCGCCGGCGCGGGCGGCTTCGGCCGTGTGCTTGGGCAGGCTGTCGGGCCCGAAATGCGAGGGAAACAAGGTCGGCGGTCGGCGCAGGATGGCATTGGTGCCGGTCCCGTCGCGCGAAGGGACGATCACCACGTCGGCCTCGGCGGCGAACACCGCGTCGATGTCCGCCCCCGTCACCACCGGCAGGTCGAGCGGCAGGCGGAGCAGGGCACTCACCCCCTCCGCCTCGCACGCGCGCGCGGCGGCGTCGACCGAGGCGCTCTCCGAGACCTGGGTTTCCTCACGCAGCACGCGAAAGCCGAATTCCTCGGCCATGGCGGCGATCCCGGGGTCGGCGGTGACCACATAGACCCGGGCGGGCGCGCGCGCGGCGCGGGCGGCGGCAAATCCGTCGACGATCATCGCCGACATCAAAGCGCGCCGATCCTCTGGCGGCAGCAGCGGGGCCAACCGCTGCTTGGCGTTGTCGCGCAGCTTCACCGGGAGCAGAAGTGCCTTCAACCCGGCACCCCCTTGCTGGTGGAATACTCGAAATGCAGCGCCGTGCCGGGATGCACGATCGGATGGATCGCATGCGCCGCCATCGCCGCTTCCGAGAAGCCTTGCAGGATCAGCTTGAGCTTGCCCGGATAGGTCGCGACGTCGCCGATGGCGAACACCCCGGGGATCGAAGTTTCGCAGGTCGCCGGGGTCACCGCGATATGGCTGCGTTCGAGCCCGAGCCCCCAGGCGGCGATCGGGCCGAGATCCATCGACAGGCCGAAGAAGGGCAGCAGCACGTCGGCCGGCAGATTGCGGATGCGCCCGTCCAGATCGGCGACGCTGATCGCCTCCAGCCGCCCCTCGGCGCCGTTCAGCGCATGCAGCTGGTAGGGGATCACCATCTCCACCTCCCCCGCCGCCGCGGCGGCATCGAGCTGGGCCGCGCTCTCCGGAGCCGCGCGAAACTTGGGCCGGCGATGCACCACTTGGATCGATGCCGCGATACCACGCAAGGCCAGCGCCCAATCCACCGCGGAATCGCCGCCTCCGGCGATCACCACCCGCTTGCCGCGCAAATCCTCGCGGCGGCGCACATAGTACTGCACCGCCCCGGTCGCCTCGAACGCCTCCAACCCGACCAGCGGCGGCCGGTTCGGCCCGAAGGCGCCGGCGCCGGCGGCAATGACCACGGCTTTGCAGCGCACCGTGTCGCCCTGATCGGTGGTCAGGGCGAAATCCCCCCGCGTGCCCGCAAGCCCCTCCACCCGGCGGCCGAGCAGCCGCGGCGCCGCGAAGGGGGCGATCTGGCGCTCCAGCGCGCCGATCAGCTCGCCCGCCTCGATGCCGGGATGGGCGGGGATGTCGTAGATCGGCTTCTCCGGATAGAGCGCCGTGCACTGGCCGCCGATCTCGCCCAGCGCATCGATCAGCACGCTGCGCAGCTTCAGCATGCCCAGTTCGAACACGGCGAACAGCCCCGCCGGGCCGGCGCCGATGATGGCGATATCGGTTTCGATGTCAGTGCTCATGGGGTCTTTAAGCATACCCTGCTTCGTTGGAAACGCGAATTTTCGGGTGCGCCCCTTACGGGAAGGGTGTTCTTTTTGTGAACAAAAAGAACCAAAAAAACTTTTCATAACTTTGTTGCCGTTGGCTCGGCTTCGCAGATGGTTTGGCGCGGTGCACAGCAAACGGATAAAAGTTTTTTGCTTCTTTTTTTCAAAAAAGAAGCGCTTCCGTCCCTCGCCTCCCCTCAAGCCGCCCCGATGGCACGCAGCGCCGCGGCAGGATAGGCTCATCGATATGACCGACTCGACCGACCTGCCCGATCTCCCAGCGACGGAGGCCCTCGCCGCCCGCCTCGCCGCGCGGCTGCGCCGGGGGAATGTGGTGCTGCTGGAAGGCCCGCTCGGAGCGGGAAAAACGGCCTTCGCCCGCGCCTTGCTGCGGGCGTTGGCGCGCGATCCGGCGCTGGAGGTGCCGAGCCCGACCTTCACCCTGGTGCAGAGCTACGACACCCAAGTGGGCCCGGTGCACCACCTCGATCTCTGGCGCCTCACCGGCCCCTCGGCGCTCGATGAGCTGGGCTGGGACGACCTGCTGAACGACATCGTGCTGGTCGAATGGCCCGACCGGCTCGGCCCCTGGCGGCCGGCCAACGCCATCACGGTGACGCTCGCCCATGAAGGCGAGACCGCCCGCCGCGCCAACCTCGCGGGATGGGACGGCGCATGAACCTCGCCTCCCTGCCGCCCGGCGCGCCCTTTCTCGACGAGGTGGCGCGGCTCTGGCTCGATCGCTTCGGCGCTGACCCGCTGGCCCGCGGCCTCATCCTGCTGCCCACCCGACGCGCCGCCAGGGCGCTCGCCGAGGCCTTCCTGCGCGCCACCGACGGAAAGCCGCTGCTGCTGCCCCGCATCACCGCGCTCGGCGCCATCGACGAGGCTCCGCTGGCGCTCTCCGGGGCGCTTGACCTGCCCCCCGCCGTGCCGCCCGCCCGCCGCCTCGCCGCGCTGTCGGCGCTGATCCTCAAGCTGCCGGTCGCCGAAGGCGGCGTGCCGACCGCCGATCGCGCTTGGATGCTGGCGCAGGAACTCGCGGGCCTGATGGACGAGGCGGAGCGCATGGAGCTCGACCTCCCCGGCGCGCTGGACCGCGCGGCCGATACCGAGCACGCCGCCCATTGGCAGCGCACCCTGCAATTCCTCGCCATCGTCACCCGCGCCTGGCCGGACTGGCTGGCGGCGAACGGCATGGCCAACCCCGCCGCCCGCCAGGTGGCGCTGCTGCACGCCCAGGCGCGGGAATGGCAGGACAATGCCCCCGCCGAACCTATCTGGATCGCCGGCACCACCGCCGGCATCCCCGCCGTGGCCCGGCTGCTGAAGGTGGTCGCCGGCCTCCCGCATGGGCTGGTGCTGCTCCCCGGCCTCGACCACGCCATGCCCGACGACGCCTGGGACGACGTCGGCGACAGCCACCCCCAGGGCGGGCTGAAGGCCCTGCTGGCCGGGCTCGGCGCCGCGCGGGGGGATGTGACGCTGCTCGCCGAAACCCCGGCGCGCGCCCAACTCCTGGCCACCGCTTTGCTGCCCGCCACCGCCCTTCACACCTGGCGCGATACCGCCCCGCCCCCGCCCGCCGGGCTGCTGCGCCTGGAGGCGGCCGACGCCCAGGAGGAAGCGGCCGCCATCGCGCTGATCCTGCGCGATACGCTGGAAACCCCGGGCCAGCGCGCCGCGCTGATCACGCCGGATCGTGCGCTCGCCCGCCGGGTGACGGCGGAGCTGCTGCGCTGGGGCGTGGTGGCCGATGACAGCGCCGGCGAGCCGCTGGCGGAGACGCCGCCCGCGGTGTTCCTCCGCCTGCTCGCCGATGCGGCGGTGGGCGGCTTCGCCCCGGTGGCGCTGCTGGCCCTGCTGAAACACCCGCTCGCCGCCGCCGGAATGCCGCCGGCCACCTGCCGCCGCCTCGCCCGCGCTTTGGAGGTCGCCGTGCTGCGCGGCCCGAAGCCGGCGCCGGGGCTGATCCCCCTGCGCCGGGTGATCGAGGGCAAAGACCCCCCGGCGCTGGCCGAATTGCTGGCCGCCCTCGAATCCGCCTGCGAACCGATCATGCGCATCACGGCCAGCGCCCGCGCCGCGCCCGCCGACCTGCTGACCGGCCTGATCGAGGCGGCCGAGGCGCTGGCCGCGACCGACGAAGAGCAAGGCGCGGCCCGGCTCTGGGCGCAAGAGGAGGGCGAGGCCCTCGCCACCGCCCTTTCCGACGCGCTCGACGCCTTCACCCTGCTGCCCGAGCAGCCCCGCACCACCCTGCCTGGCCTGCTCGACGCCATTCTGGACGGCATCGCGGTGCGCAGCCGCCGGGCCCTGCGCGGGCGCGAGGCGGCGTCCGAGCACCCCCGCGTCTTCATTTGGGGCTTGCTGGAGGCGCGGCTGCAATCGGTCGATGTCGCCGTGCTCGGCGGCCTCGCCGAGGGCGTCTGGCCGCCGGCGACCGACCCCGGCCCCTGGCTCTCCCGCCCCATGGCCCGCAAGGCCGGGCTGCCGAGCCCGGAGGAGCGGATCGGCCAGGCCGCGCATGATTTCGTCATGGCCGCCTGTTCCGCCCCCGTCGTGGTGCTGTCCTGCCCCAGACGGCGGGACGGGGCGCCGTGCGTGCCGGCACGCTGGCTGGTGCGGCTCGATGCCATGCTGGCCGGCGCCAGGGCCCGGCTCGACCACCACCCGGCCGCCGCATGGGCCCGCCTGCTCGACCAGCCCGCCGGGCCACCGCGCCCGGTCCCTCCTCCGGCGCCCCGCCCGCCCCTCGCCCTGCGCCCCCGCCGCCTCAGCGTCACCGAGGTGCAGACCTGGCTCGAGGACCCCTACGCCATCTACGCCCGTCATGTGCTGCACCTCAAAAAGCTCAAGCCGCTGGAAGAGGAAACCGACGCCGCCGACTACGGCACCCTCGTGCATGACGGTATGCGCCGCTTCCTGGACGAATACGGCGCGACCTGGCCGCCCAACGCCGCCGCCGAACTCCGTGTGGCGATGAACCAGGCGCTGGAACATGCCGGGCTGCGCCGTGCGCTGGCGGAATGGTGGGCCCCGCGCCTCGCCCGCATCGCCGACTGGGTGGCCGAGGAGGAGGTCCGCCGGCGGTCCCTGAGCCGCCCGCTGGCCATCGAGACCGAGCAATCCGGCCGTTTGCTGCTGGACGACGCATCCTTCGAACTGCGCGGCCGCGCCGACCGCATCGAGCGGCGCGAGGACGGACGGCTCGCGATTTTCGACTACAAAACCGGCAAGCCCCCCGGCCAGAAACAGGTCGATGCCGGCTTCGCGCCGCAACTCCCGCTGGAGGCCGCGATGGCGGCTTCCGGCGCCTTCGGGCAGGCGATCGCGGGCGCGGCGGCCGAGCTGGTCTACTGGCACCTCAGCGGCGGCTATGAGCCCGGCAAGGTCTACACCTTGTTCGACGGCAAGCCTGAACTGGTCGAAGCCGGCGCGGCGGCGGCGCTGGACAACCTCCGCGGCCTCATCGCCGCCTATGACGACCCCGACCGCGCCTACCTCGCCCAGCCGCATCCCGGCCGCGCGCCGCGCTTCGCCGACTATGCCCAGCTCGCCCGCGTCGCCGAATGGAGCGCCGCCGGCGAAGAGGCGGAGGAGGAGCCATGAGCGGCTCGGCCCGCGCGCGCGCTCAAGCGGCCCAGCGCACCGCCTCCAACCCCGCGGTCTCCGCCTTCGTCGCCGCCTCGGCGGGCTCGGGCAAAACCAAGCTGCTGACCGACCGGCTGCTGCGCCTCATGCTGGCCGGCGCGGCGCCGGGGCGCATCCAGTGCCTCACCTACACCAAGGCGGCGGCGGCCGAGATGTCGCTGCGGCTGCAAAAAATGCTCGGCGAGTGGGTCACACTCGATGACCCGACGCTCGACCACCGCCTCACCGATCTCGACATCGCGCCCAGTGTGGCGCTGCGCTCCAAGGCGCGCGCCTTGTTCGCCGAGGTGCTGGACCTGCCCGGCGGCATGCGGATCGGCACCATCCACGCCTTCTGCCAGTCCCTGCTGCGCCGCTTCCCGCTGGAGGCGGCGCTGTCGCCGCATTTCCGCCTGGTCGACGAGCTGGAATCCCGCAATGCCCTCGCCGCCGCCCAGGAGACCATGCTCGAAGAGGCGCATACCGCGGAACGCCGCGCCGCCTTGCTCGCCCTGGCCGGCCTCGCCACCGCCGGGGGGTTCGGCAAGCTGGTGCGCGAACTGGTGCCGCATGGTCCGCGCCTCACCGCCGATCGCGCCGCCCTCTCCCGCGCCCTCGGGGTGGCCGCCCGCACCGAGGCGGAGGTGATCGAGGCCGCGGTGTTCTGGCAAGGCGAGGGGCAGGTCCGCCGCGCCGCCCAGGGCGCCGCGCGTGACGGATCGCCGACGGTGCGCGACCGGGCCGAGGCGATGCTGGGCTACCTCTCCATCCCCGGCGAGGAGCGCGCCGAGAACTGGGAGGAGTGGCGCACGCTGTTCCTCCTTGGCGACGGCAAGCCGCGCGGCCCGGGGGTGTTCGCCAACAAGAAGCTCGCGGACGCCCATCCCGGCCTGCACGAGGTGTTCCTCGCCGAGCAGCAGCGGGTCTGGCAGGTCGAGGATGATCGCCGCGCCGTGCGCATCGGCGACGTCTCGGCGGCCCTGGCGCGGCTCGCCCGCCCCGTGGTGGATCTCTACGCCGGCGCCAAGGAGGCCAGCGGGCAGCTCGACTATGACGACCTGATCGGCCGCACCGCCGCCCTGCTGGTCGATCCCGGCGCGGCCTGGGTGCTCTACAAGCTCGATGGCGGGCTCGATCACCTCCTGCTCGACGAGGTGCAGGACACCGCACCTGCGCAATGGCGCATCGCCGGCGCGCTGACCGCGGAGTTCTTCGCTGGCAGCGGCGCACGGGAGGCGGGCGAGGCGCCGCCCCGTAGCGTCTTCGCGGTGGGCGATCGCAAGCAGTCGATCTACGGCTTCCAGGGCGCCGACCCCGACCAGTTCGAGTTCTGGCGCGACCGCATGCGCCGCGAGGTGAAGGCCAGCGGGGCCGCGTGGGAGGATGTCACGCTCGACGTGTCGTTCCGCTCCACCGCCCCGGTGCTGGGCCTGGTGGACGCGGTATTCGCCCAGCCCGCGGCCGCCGCCGGGGTGACCGACGGCGCGCCGCTTTGCCACGTGCCCGATCGCGCCGGTTTCGCCGGCCGGGTGGAACTCTGGCCGCCGGTGCCGGCCGCAGCCCTGCCGGACACCGCGCCCTGGGCGGTGCCGGAGCGCAACGAGGGCGCCAAGGGGGCGGTGGAGCTGCTGGCCGAGGGCGTCGCCGCCTGGATCGCGGCGCGTGTTGGCCATGAGCGGCTGGAGAGTCAGGGCCGGCTGCTCGCGGCCGGCGATGTACTGGTCCTCGTGCGTCGGCGCAGTGAATTCGCGCGCGCCTTGGTTCGGGCGCTGAAGGACCGCAAAGTTCCGGTCGCCGGGCTCGATCGCATGGTGCTGACCGATCAGCCGGCGGTGGCGGACCTGCTCACCCTCTGCGACGCCCTCCTGCTGCCGGAGGACGATCTCTCCTTCGCCGCCGTGCTGACCAGCCCGCTCGGCGGGCTCGGCGATGACGACCTGATCGCGCTCGCGCCCCATCGCGACGGCTCGCTGTGGGGCGAACTGCGCCGCCGCGCCGGGGAGCGGCCGGAATGGCAAGCGGCGCGGGCGTTCTTCGCCGCCCTGCTCGCGCGTGTCGACTACGCCGCCCCCCATGCCCTTCTCGTTGAGGCGCTCGGGCCGCTCGGCGGGCGGGCGAAACTGTTCGCGCGCCTCGGCCCCGAGGCCGCCGAGCCGGTCGACGAGCTGCTGAGCGCGGCGCTGAGCTATGGCGCGCTGCATCCGCCCTCGCTGCAAGGCTTCGTCCACTGGCTCCGTCGCTCCGGCGCCGAGGTGAAGCGCGAGGCCGAGGGGGCCGGCAGCCTGGTGCGGATCATGACCGTGCATGGCGCGAAAGGGCTGCAGGCGCCCGTCGTGATCCTCCCCGACACCACCGGCCTGCCACTCGATGACGAGCGCATCCTGTGGGCGGATGATCCCGCCGGCGGCGCGCCGGTCGCCCTGTGGTCACCGCTCAAGGCGCTCCGTTCCGGCGCCGTCGAGGACCTGCGCCAGAAGGCGGAGGCACGGCGGATGGCCGAATATAACCGCCTGCTCTACGTCGCGCTCACCCGCGCCGAGGACCGGCTGGTGATCTGCGGCTGGGAGACCAGGAAGAAGCGCTCCCCCGCGTGCTGGTACGACCTGGTGCAGGCCGGCTTCGCTGCGCTGGGGGCGGTTTCGATGCCCTTCGATGGCGGCTGGCCCGGCGAAATGCTGGTGCATGACTGCGCCCAGACCGTCGACCCCAAACCGGCCCGCCAAAGCGAGGCTCCGATCGAGTCCGCCTTGCCGGAGTGGGCGGGCGGGGCGCCGTGCTGGCAGCCCGCCGCGGTGCCGGCCGAACCCGCGATGCCGAGCCCGCTGGCACCGAGCCGCCCGGAGAATGCCGGGCTCGGCGCCGTGCCCGCCGCGATGTCTCCCCTCGCCGCGCGCGACTCGGCCGGGCTGCGCTTCCGCCGCGGCCAGCTGATCCACGCGCTGTTGCAGCACCTTCCCGCCGTTCCCCCCGCCGACCGGGCGGAGGCCGCCACGCGCTTCCTCGCCCGCCCCGGCCATGGGCTTGATCCCGCGGATATCGGCACCGTCACCTCCGAGGTGCTGGCGGTGCTGGACGACCCCTCGCTGGCCCCGCTGTTCGGCCCGGCCGGGCGGGCCGAGGTGCCGCTGACCGGGCTCATCGACAACCAGATCGTCGGCGGCGTGGTGGATCGCCTCGCTGTGCTCGACGATCGCGTGCTGATCGCCGACTACAAGACCAACCGTGCCCCCCCGGCCTCCGTCTCCCGCGTGCCGGTGCTGTATCTGCGTCAGATGGCGGCCTATCGCGCCGTGCTGCGCGCCGCCTTCCCCGGCCGCGCGGTCGACTGCGTTCTGGTCTGGACGTCCGACGCGCACGCAATGCCGCTTCCCTCGGCGCTGCTGGACCGGCATGCTCCCGGCGCAGAGGCCGCCGCTTGATGGCCGGCCCGACCGACCCAATCTGATTTTCACGTTTTGCCAAGAAAGGCCCCGCCATGAGCGAGAACACCAAGCCGGTTACCGATGACAGCTTCGCCGCCGACGTGCTGAAGGCCGATGGCCCGGTGCTGGTCGATTTCTGGGCCGAATGGTGCGGCCCCTGCCGCGCCATCGCCCCGGCGCTGGAAGAGATCGGCGCCGAATACAAGGGCAAGCTGACCGTCGCCAAGGTCAACATCGACGAAAACCCGATGACGCCGAACCAGTATGGCGTGCGCGGCATCCCCACCATGATCCTGTTCAAGGACGGCAAGGCGGTCGCCACCAAGGTCGGCGCGGCGCCGAAGAGCGTGCTGAAGGATTGGGTCGCCGGGGCGCTTTAAGCAAGCGGTTCTTTTTTGAAAAAAAGAACCAAAAAACTTCTGACGCGAAGCGAAGCGGAGCGGCGACGAGAGCGACAGCGGATCGGCTTCGATCCGCGATAGCGCTGCTCCGCTTCGCTAAGCCTCACATCTTGTAGTCATAGCGGATGAACCCGCGATTGACCGCCAGCCGGTCATAAAGCAGCCGCGCGGTGGCGTTGCTGTCCTGCGTCAGCCAGTAAAGCCGCGAGGCACGCGCGGCCTTGGCGGCTTCGGCGACCGCCTCGATCAGGGCGCGGCCGATGCCTTGGCCGCGCACGGCGGGATCGGCGAAGAGGTCCTGCAGATAGCAGACATCGTCGCCCCAGGTGCTGGCGTGGAAGAGATAATGGGTGATGCCGACCAGCCGCCCGTCGAGATAGGCGCCAAAGCCGAACAGCCCGTCATCCCCCATCATCCGCCGCCAGGTGGTCTCGTAGCGGTCGGCGGGCAGGATGGTGTGGTAGAAGGTGAGATAGCCCTCCCACAGCTCGGCCCAGCGCGCGCGGTCCTCGGGGTGGAGGGGTTTTACTTCGAGCATTCGCCGCCCTCCGGTCCGTAGAACATCACCCACACCGCGAAATCCGCCGAGAAATCCTCGAAGCGATGGGTCTCATGCGCGGCGACGAACAGGGCGTCGCCGGGGCCGAAGGGAACGCGCTCGGCCTCGCGCACGAAGAACCCGGTGCCGGAGGCGACGATGTAGAGCTCGTCGCGGGTATGCGGCGTCTGGGTGTCGGTGCCCGTGGGCGCATACCAGCGCAATTCGAGCGTGCCGTGGGTGAGCATCAGCGCGGAAAGCCGGCCCGGCGGGAGGGGCACGGATCTGGCCTCGGCGATGGTGACGCGGGTTTGGGTGGTCATGGCGGTCTCCCGGTTGGGGAGGCGGAGTGTGCGCCGGGATTGGTACTGGGGAAACGACCGGATTGTTGGGATGTGGCCGTACCAATTCCGGTGACCCGGAATCCGGGCGCGCGGCAGCGCCCGCGCGTCGCCGTCAGGCGATGCCGGTGGGTTCAGCTCGGATGATGGTGTGTGGCGCGGGAGGGCCGCGCATGCGGGCGGACGGGCGCGCGCGGGTGCGCGACGACGGGGTACGTGCATGGCGGGCCGGGAGCAGCCGCGCGGCGCGCCACGGCGCCGGCATTGCGATCCATTCCTCCCACGGCTCCGCCGGAGTCCGGGTGTCGGCCTGCGCGCGCAGCACCGCCCCGAGCATGCCGGAGTATTCGGCATCGCGCGGCCGCACGGCGCGGCGCCCGAGGATTGCGGACAGCAGCGCGTGCAGCAGGACGCCGAGAATGGCGGCGATGCCGTTGGCGGCGTCCGGGTGGGGGGCAGGCGGCCGGTTCATGTGGTCTCAGTCACTCCTGATTTTGTCGATGTGCTTATAAATAACAAGCCGGCGCCATGCAAGGGAAATTTTCTAAGTTTCGCAGATTTTTATCGTGCTGTGCGGCAGGGGCTGGCGTTGGCGCTGGCGTTGGCGAGGGGGGGGCGTTGGCGAGGGGGGGCGACCTATGCGCCGACCCAGCCATCCGCCTTCAACACCTCGCCGGCGAGGTAGAGGCTGCCGCAAATCAGCACGCGGGCGGGCGGGCCGGGGGGCAATTGGCCGATCGCCGCGGCGATGCTGGGGCCGGGGCGGGCGACGCCGCCGGAGGCCGCGATGATCGCCGCGACGGGCAGCGCCAGATGCTGGCCCGCCTCGTTCACCGCCCACAGCGTGGTGGCATGCGGGATGAGCGGGCGGAGGAATTCGGCGCTGTCCTTGGCCTGCTTCATGCCGACCAGCACATGCAGCGGGCGATCGTGCCAGGCGACGATGTGCGCGGCGAGCGCCTCGCCGCCGCCGGGGTTGTGGCCGCCATCGAGCCACACCTCCCAGCCCGCCGGCAGGGACCGGGCGAGCGCGCCGGTGAGGCGTTGCAGCCGGGCGGGCCATTGGGCGGTGGCGAGGCCCCGCGCATAGGCGGACTCGGGGATCGCGAGGCCCGAGGCCCGCAGCGCGGCGACGGCGATGCCGGCATTGTCGATCTGGTGCGGGCCGGGCAGGGACGGGGGCGGCAGGGCAAGCGTGCCGGCGGCATCGCGGAACACCAGCCCATCAGCCGAGGGGTCGATGGTCCACTCCGCTCCGCGGATGCGCAAGGGCGCGCCGGCGGCGGCGGCATGGGCGCGGAACACCGCCAGCACCTCATCGGGCTGCGTGCCGGTGACCACCGGGGCGCCGCGCTTCATGATGCCGGCCTTCTCGGCGGCGATTTTCGCCAGCGTGTCGCCCAGCATCTCCTTGTGGTCCATCGAGATGGAGGCGATGGCGCAGGCGGCGGGGGCGGCGATGACGTTGGTGGCGTCCGCCCGGCCGCCGAGGCCGACTTCGAGCACGCAGAGATCGGCCGGCACGCGGGCGAACAGCACGAAGCTCGCGGCCATCAGCACCTCGAACACCGTGATGGGCTGGCCCGCGTTGACGCGCTCCACCTCTTCAAGCGTCGCCTCCAGCGTCGCATCGTCCACCAGCGTGCCGGCGAGGCGGATGCGCTCGTTGAAGCGCACCAGGTGCGGCGAGGTGTAGACGTGGACGCGCATCCCGGCCGCCTCGCCGATGGCGCGCAGGAAGGCGCAGGTGCTGCCTTTCCCGTTGGTGCCGGCGACGTGGATGATCGGCGGCAGGCGACGCTCGGGATTGCCCAGCGCGGCGAGCAGGCGTTCGAGGCGCTCCAGGCTGAGGTCGATCAGCCGGGGATAGAGCCCGTGCAGGCGCTCGATGATGGCTTCGGCGCGGCCCGGGGTGGGCGGGTTCACGCCGCCTCCTTGACCTTTACGCGCAGCAGGGAGATCAGCCGCCCCAGGGTTTCCGGCAGCGCATCACGCTTCACCACCATGTCGAGAATGCCGTGGGCGAGGAGGTATTCCGAGCGCTGGAACCCCTCCGGCAGTTTCTCGCGCACGGTCTGCGCGATCACGCGGGCGCCGGCGAAACCGATCTCGGCGCCGGGCTCGGCGATCTGGATGTCGCCGAGCATGGTGAAGCTGGCGGTGACGCCGCCGGTGGTCGGGTCGGTCAGCACGACGATGAAGGGCAGGCCCTTCTCCTTCACCATGCGCGTCGCGATCACCGTGCGCGGCATCTGCATCAGGCTGACCGCGCCTTCCTGCATGCGCGCGCCGCCCGAGGCGGTGAACACGATCAACGGCGCATCCTGCAACACCGCGAGCTTGGCGGCGGCGACGATGCCCTCGCCCACCGCGGCGCCCATGGAGCCGCCGATGAACTCGAAAGCCATCACCGCCACCACCGCGCGATGCCCGCCAATCTGCCCATGGGCAACCGCGATCGCGTCATCCATGTGGGACTTGTCGCGCGCATCCTTCAACCGGTCGACATAGCGCTTGGTATCGCGGAACTTCAGCGGATCGGCCGGCACCTTGGGCAACTCGATGCGGGTGCAGGCCCCCGCGTCGAACGTCCAGGCCAGCCGCTCGGTCACGCTGGCCCGCATATGGTGCCCGCAATGGCTGCAAATCTTGCGGGTCTTCTCGAGTTCCGTATGGAACATCATCTGCTGGCAGGACGGGCACTGGATCCACAAATTCTCCGGCACCTCGCGGC
>CAIWAJ010000277.1:0-2822 GCA_903910565.1 uncultured Rhodospirillales bacterium | reverse complement strand
TTGAGGTTGATGGTGCCGGCGAGGATGACGTCATTGGCGAGCGTGAGGCTGTAGTTGGCGGCGCCGTTCAAACCGATGGCGGCGGCGGCCAGCAGGAGGTCGTGCTGGTTGGTGATGGTGAAGTTGGTGACGGGCATGGCACCGGCCTCTTCGTGGCTCGTGGTGCCGGGAGGTTAGCAGGTTGGCGCGGGGGCGCCAGTTCTCACTGTGGTGGGGTTGGGAGGCTGGTTGGCCGTTCTTGGGCAGTTATTGAGTGCGGTGTGATGGCCCTGGATTGCTTCGCTTCGCTCGCAATGACGGTGAATGATTGGGCAGCGAGCGGTTGTTGTTTGAGATCTGGCTTTTGTGGGGATAGGACGTAAAGTTGAAAAAAGTTTTTTTGGTTCTTTTTGTTCACAAAAAGAACACGCTTCCTTCCTTTAGCGCCCCCGTTCCATCACTCCGACCGCGACGACGGCGCCGACGATGATGGTGCCGCCGAGGAGGGTGTTGGTGCCGGGGTTTTCGCCGAAGACGGCCCAGACGGCGATGGGGGCGAGGACGGTTTCGA
Source organism: uncultured Rhodospirillales bacterium (assembly GCA_903910565.1). Lineage (GTDB taxonomy): Bacteria > Pseudomonadota > Alphaproteobacteria > Acetobacterales > Acetobacteraceae > CAIYPH01. The sequence continues at coordinate 2,272 of CAIWAJ010000277.1, read as the reverse complement.
GCACGGAGAGCAGCCCGGCGTCGGCGGCGGGGATAAGGCGGACGCCGGTGGTGAACAGGATGAGGCCGAGGCCCATCTGCAAGCTGCCGAACAGGGCCATGACGGCCATCTGCCAGCCTGGGAGGCTCATCTGGGCGAAGGAAGCGGTGGTGGTGCCGACGATGAGCAGGGCGAGGACGGTGGCTTCGGTGGTCGGCACGTCGGGCCGGGCGCGGGCGAGGACGACGGTGATGGCGTAGCTGATGCCGCAGACGGCGGCGACGGTGACGGCCCAGAGGGAGCGCAGGTCGGCCGCGCCGCCGACGATGACGAGGACGCCCAGGAAAGAGACGAGGATGGCGATGAATTTGCCGCGGGAGACGCGTTCGCCGAGCAGGAAGAAGGCGAGGCCGGCGGCGATGAGGGGGGCGGCGGCCTGGAAGATCAGGGTGGTGGCGACGGAGGTGAGGCTGAGGCCGTAGATGAAGCTGATCATGGAGAGGGCGAAGAAGCCGCCCATGGCGACGCCGGCGACACCGAGGCGGAGGAAGCCGGTGTGGAGGCGTTTGCCGTCGCGCCAGGAGAGGTAGGCCATGATCGCCATGCCGGCGTAGACGGAGCGCCAGAACAGGGTGGTCCAGGGGTCGATATCGACGATGCGGGCGAGGAGGCCGGCGCTGGACCAGATGATGGTGGCGGCGGTGACGAGGATGACGCCGCGGCGGTAGGTGGGATCGAGGGGCATGGTTCAGTCCGGGCGGCTGGCGTCGAGGGCGGATTGGAGCATGTAGGCGGCGGCCATCTGGTCGACCAGTTCGGCGCGGCGTTTGCGGGTGGCGTCGGCCTGCTCGATGAGGAAGCGGTTGACGGCAATGGAGGAGAGCCGCTCGTCCCACATGGCGGCGGGCAGGCCGGTGGCGGTGGCGATGGCGTGGGCCCAGTCGCGCGCGGCCTGGGCGGCGGGGCCGGCGCGGCCGTCGAGTTCCAGGGGGAGGCCGACGACGAGGCCGCCGGCGTCTTCCAGGCGGGCGAGGCGGGCGAGTTCCATGGCGGTGGGGGCGATCTTGCCGCGCTTGAGGTGGGCGTGGGGGGTGGCCAGCGTGAGGGAGACGTCGGAGAGGGCGACGCCGATGGTGCGGCTGCCGGGGTCTATGCCGATGAGGCGCTGGCCGGGGCGGAGGAGGGCGCGCAGGGCGCGGACGTCGGGGAGGACGGGCATGGGAGGTGCATGCACTGGGCGGATGGGGAAGGGAAGGTGTTCTTTTTGTGAACAAAAAGAACCAAAAAAACTTTTTGGGACTTTGTTGCCGTTGGCTTGCCTTCGCGGGAGGGTTGGGTGTGGTAGGCGGCGAAAGGGGGGGACGGTTATTGCTCTTTTTTTCGAAAGAGGCGCATTTTCTTGCGATAGCGGTTTTATTCCCGGTTTTGAGGGGGGCGGTGCGGGTAGTCATCGCATCGTTAATTGAGAAAATGAGCGGGGTCTGGGCACAAAAATAGCGATTATTAACGGTAAAATAATTGTGGGGTCACCTGCGCGCCAGCCGCCTCCACTATCGGTGGGGCGTGAGTGAACTGGAGCGGACCCCTGATGACGTCTTCCGAATCGGCGCGGTGGGATGCGCGTTCGGTGCTGTTCCCTGTTGGAGACCGGTGTGAACCATCGGGGAATCGGAGGCAGATGCGCCAGGCACAGGTACTGATCGTCGAGGACCATCGCCTGGTCCGCCATGTGATCGCCCGGTCCTTGCGGCATTCGGGGTTCCATATCATCGAGGCGGAGACTGCGGCGCGGGCGTGCGAGCTGTTCGAGGGGGTGGCGGTGGATGCCGCGGTGGTGGACGTCTCGCTGCCCGGCGATATGAACGGCCTTCAGCTCGGGAAATGGCTGCGTGGGCGGCGGGCGGCCATGCCGCTGGTGTTCATCAGCGGGTTGAGCGAGTGGGAGGTGACGGACCGGGTGCCGACCGACCCGCGCACCCGGTTTCTGCACAAGCCGTTCGGCGCCCGCATGATCGTGGACCTGGTGGTGGGGCTGCTGAGCGCGGAGAGACAGGCTATTTGACGCCGACCGCCTTGAGCGGGGCGTCCGTCCGGTCGTTCAGCGCGGCCATGTAGGCCCGGACGCCGGCGGCCATCTGTTGCGACAGCACCCAATTGAGCGGGACGTCGCGGCCGTTCACCTGGCCGAGCCGGAAGTGGACGAAGCGCTCGGGGGGCGCGCACAGGGTGTCGCGTGCCTGGTGGAGCAGCATGGAGGAGTGGGAGGCGCGGGTGTTGTAGAGCGCCATGGGCG
>CAIWAJ010000276.1:0-4841 GCA_903910565.1 uncultured Rhodospirillales bacterium | reverse complement strand
CCGCGGGGCTGCGCCCGGTGGTGATCGACGAGGCGGCGCTGAATGGCGGGCAGATCTATCGCCGCCAGCCCGCTGGTTTCACCCGGCCGGCTGAGGCGCTGTACGGCTTCGAGGCCCGACGCGCGGCCGCTGTGCACGGGGCTTTCGAGGCGCTGTCGGGGCTGATCGAGCATCGGCCGCAGACCTTGGTGTGGCACATCTATGATGGCGCGCTGCATTTGCTGTGCGGCACCAAGGCCGAGCGGCTGCCGTATGACGCGCTGATCCTCGCCACCGGGGCCACCGACCGTATCATGCCCGTTCGTGGCTGGACGTTGCCGGGGGTTTACAGCCTGGGCGGATCGCAGATCGCGTTGAAGGCGCAGGCCTGTGCGATCGGCGCCGAGGTGGTGTTCATGGGCAGCGGGCCGCTGCTCTATCTTGTGGCCTATCAATACGCCAAGGCCGGAGCCAAGGTGGCTGCCGTGCTGGATACGTCGCCGTTCTCAGCATCGGTGAAGGCGCTGCCGGCGCTCGCGGCGCGGCCGGCGATGCTGGCCAAGGGGATCTACTATACGGCGCAGCTTCGGCTGCGTGGCGTGCCCGTGCATCGCGGGATCACGCCGATTGCCATCGAGGGCGACGACGGGGTCGCGGCCGTGGTGTGGCGCGATGCCGCTGGGCGGGAGCGGCGGACGGCGTGTGACGCGGTGGGGCTCGGGTACGGGCTGCGCTCCGAGACGCAATTGGCCGACCTTGCGCGGTGCGACTTCGCCTTTGACCCGATCGCGCGGCAGTATTTGCCGGTGACGGACCAGGACGGGCGCACCTCCACCCCTGGCGTCTACCTCGCTGGTGATGGGGCGCGTATCCAGGGGGCTGACGCGGCGGAGCTTGCCGGGCGGCTGGCGGCCTGTGCGGCGTTGCGGGACCTCGGGCATTCCGTGCCTGCGGCCGAATTCGCCAGTTTGCGGGCGGCACTCGCCCCGATGGCGCGGTTCCGCGAGGGGCTCGACACCGCTTTCCCCTGGCCGGCGCATTTCGCCGCCGGATTTGCGGATAGTGATGTGGTGTGCCGCTGCGAGTGCATCACCGCGGGGGATCTGCGGGAGGTGGCGCTTGAGAAGGGGGCGCCGGAGCTCAACCGGGCCAAGGCGCTGTCGCGCGTCGGCATGGGGCGGTGCCAGGGGCGTATGTGCGGGCCGGCGGCGGCGGAGGTGTTGGCCGATGCGTTGGGCGTGCCGGTGGAGCAGGTCGGCCGGCTGCGGGGGCAGGGGCCGGTGAAGCCGCTGCCGATCGCCACGGAGATTGTGGAATGAGCGCGCCCATTCAGGCTGACGTGATTGTGGTCGGCGGCGGCATCATGGGGGCGGCCACCGCCTTTTTCCTGCGGCGGCGCGGCGTGAAGGTGGTGTTGCTGGAACGCGGGCTGGTGGGGCAGCAGGCCAGCGGGGTGAATTTCGGCAATGTACGCCGCCAGGGCCGCTTCCTGCCGCAGTTGCCGCTGGCGAACCGGTCGCGGGCGATTTGGGGGCAGTTGAACGAGCTGCTCGGCGAGGATGCCGAGTTCATCGCCACCGGGCATGTGCGCGTGTGTTTCCGCGCCCACGAGGCGGACCGGCTGGAGGCGCATGCGACGGCCGTGCGGGAGTACGGGTTGGAGCTTGAAATTCTCAGCGCCAATGAGTTGCGCGCGCGCTACCCGTTCCTCGCGCCGGGCGTGGTCGCCGGCTCGCTGTCGCCGCTCGACGGGCACGCCAATCCGCGCCTTGCCGCCCCGGCCTTCGGGCGGGCGGCGGCGCGGGCGGGGGCGCTGGTGGTGGAGAATGCGGAGGTGCTGGCGATCGAGAAGCCGGGCGATGATTTTCTGGTGGAGACGGCTTCGGCAATCTATCGCGCGCCGATCGTGCAGATTTCGGCTGGTGCCTGGGGGGGCACGCTGTCGGCCCGGTTCGGAGAGCCAGTGCCGATCGTGGCGCGCGGGCCGCAAATGGCGGTGACGGAGCCGATGCCCTATCGCATCACCCCCGTTGTCGGCGTGTTGTCCGACAACGAGCATGAGGCGATCTATTTCCGCCAGGTGAAGCGCGGCAACATCGTGTGGGGCGGCGGGTGGCGCGGCCCGGCCTATCCCGATATCCAGCGCGCCTATATCGACCCGATGAACACGCTGCGGCAGTTCCCCATGGTCACCCGCATCGCCCCCGGCCTCGCCCAGCTGCGCACCATTCGGACCTGGAGCGGCATCGAGGGGTATTTGCCGGATGACATCCCCATCATGGGGCCGTCCGGCAAGGTCTCAGGTCTGTTCTACGCCTTCGGCTTCTGCGGCCATGGATTCCAGCTTGGGCCGGGCGTGGGGGATACCATGGCGGAGTTGATCGCGACGGGATCTACGCCCATCCCGCTGGCGCCGTTTCATATTTCTCGGTTTGCGGGGCAGTGAACATGCAGCAGGAAGCAAGCGGTTCTTTTTTGAAAAAAAGAACCAAAAAACTTTTATCCATGGGCTTCCCGCCCTCCGAAAAGAGTACACGGCAAATCGATAGAAAGTTTTTGCTTCTTTTTTCAAAAAGAAGCGCTTGCTTCCTGTGCCCATGACCCGCCGCGCCATCCTCTACTGCGGCGCCCCCGCCCGCGGGCTGGAGTGGGCCCGCATCACGCGGGAGACCACCGATGATCTCGATCTGCGGGTGTGGCCGGACATCGGCGATCCCGCCGAGGTCGACTACCTCGCGGCCTGGACCATCCCGCCCGGGCTGTTCGCGCAACTGCCCAACCTCAAGGCGGTGTTCTCCGTCGGCGCGGGGATCGACCAGCTCGACCTCGCGGCGATCCCGGTTGACTTGCCGTTGGTCCGCATGATCGAGCCGGGCATCACCGCCTGCCTCACCGCCTGGGTGGCGATGGCGGTGCTGGCGCTGCACCGGGATCTGCCCGCCTATGTCGCGCAGCAGCGCGAAGGCGTATGGCGCGGCCTGAAGGTGGTGCCACCCGCCGCCCACCGGGTTGGCCTGCTCGGGCTCGGGCATCTCGGGCAGAGTGCGGCGGCCGCGCTCGGCGGGCTCGGCTTTCCCGTCGCGGGATGGAGCCGTTCGGCGAAATCACTGCCCGGCATCGAATGCCACCATGGCACGGAGGGGATGGCGGCGATGCTCGCCGGCACCGATATCCTGGTGTGTCTGCTGCCGCTGACCCCGGATACGCGCGGTATGCTCAACGCCGACCTCTTTGCGCGCCTGCCGCGCGGTGCCCGCCTGGTGAATGCCGGGCGGGGTGGGCATCTCATCGAGCCCGACCTCATCACGGCGCTGGACAGCGGGCAGATTTCCGCGGCCGTGCTGGACGTGGCGCAGCAGGAGCCGATGCCGGCCGAGCACCCGTTCTGGCAGCATCCCGCGATCCTGCTGACCCCCCATGTCGGCGCGGTGACGCAGGTGGAATCCGGCATCGCCACCCTGCTTGCGAATATCGCCCGCCTCCGGGCGGGCGCGCCGATCGAGGGACTGATCGACCGCGCCCGGGGGTACTAGAATCCGTCAGTAGGTCGCGAAAATCCGGGCGATCTCCTCGGGGGAGGCGCTGCGGGTCAGGCCGAGGGCCAGCAGGAGGCGGGCCTTTTGCGGGGTCAGGTTGTCGGTGGTGAGGATGCCGGCCTCTTGCAGACGCTTGCCGCGATAGACCCGGCCGCTGCCGGCGCGGGTGCATTGCATGACCACGATGCCGGCGGCGACTGCCTCCTGCAATGCGGTGAAATCATCGGGAGTCGACATGCCCGGCGCAAAGCCGGCGTAGATCAGGCCCTTGGCGCCGGCGGCGATGAAGGCGCGCACCGCGGTGCCGTCACTGCCGGTGTAGCCGTAGGCGATATCGACACGAGGGAGCGCGTCGAGCCCCGCGATGTCGAACTCGGTGTCCGGCGCCGCCCGGCGGATCGGGCGGCGGTAGAAGGCGATCGCGTCGCCATCGGCATGGCCGAGCGCGCCGAAATCGGCGGTGCGAAAGGTCTGCATCCGCCCGGTCGAGGTTTTCGTCACGTCCCGCGCCGCATGGATCTCGTCGTTCAGCAACACCAGCGCCCCCATGCCGCGCGCCTCGGGGGAGGCGGCGGTGCGGATGGCGTTGACCAGGTTGAGCCCGGCATCGCTGGACAGCGCCGAGGCGGGGCGCTGGCTGCCGGTGATGACGACGGGGATGCGGGTTTTGAGCGTCAGCGAGAGGATATAGGCGGTCTCTTCCAGGCTGCCGGTACCATGGCCGATCACGATGCCCGCGAGGTCCGGCTGCTCGGTCTCCAGGCGCAGGCACAGCGCGGCGAGGGCCTTCCAGTCCTCGAAGTAGATCCGCGAGCTGACCACAGCGCGAAAAGACACCGGCTGCACCTCGGCGACCAGCGCCACCTCGGGGAAGCGGGCGAGGATTTCCTCGGCCGACATGATCACCCCGTTGGCCCCGTAGTCGAGTACCTCGATGGGCGTCGCGCCAAGCGAGGCGATGGTGCCGCCGGTGCCGATGAAGGCGACTTTGGGGAGGCTCATGCCGTCACCATCGGGGCGAGTTCGCGCACCACGGGCGGGCGGATGGTGTGGAAGTTGGTGTCGCGCTGATAGGCGTCGACGGCCTGGAACAGCCGCGCCTCGGCGAAGGGGCGGCCCGCGAGTTGCAGGCCGATCGGGCAGCCATTGGGGTCAAACCCGCAAGGCGCGCTGATGGTGGGCAGGCCGAGATAGTTGAAGGGGCGGGTGTTGATGGAGACCGCCATGAAGCGCTTCTCGCTGCCGGGCGGCCCGTTGTCGATATCGGTTTCCGCCAGCGTCGGCAGCACGGTCGGGATGGTCGGGCTGGCGACCAGGTCCACCTTG
>CAIWAJ010000275.1:0-10598 GCA_903910565.1 uncultured Rhodospirillales bacterium | reverse complement strand
GAACCCCTTCCTTCCCCTAAGCGAGACGCGCCCGCAACTCCGCCAGCCCCGCCCGCGCCGTGCCGTCGGGATCGAAATTGGCGGGGTCGAGCCAGGCGAGCAGGGCGTCGCGGCGGCTGGGCCATTCATCGTCGGTGATGCTGTACCAGTCGGTGTCGCGGTTGCGGCCTTTCACCACGAGGTGGGCGCGGTGGCGGCCTTCATAGGTGAAGCCCAGGCGGTCCGCGGCGCGCTTGGAGGGGGCGTTGAGCGCGTTGCATTTCCAGACCAGGCGGCGGTAGCCGAGATCGTCGGCGGCGAGTTTCAGCAGCAGGAACATCGCCTCGGTGGCGGCGCGGGTGCGCTGCATGGCCGGGCCGAACCAGATGTTGCCGAGTTCGATGGCGGCGTTTTTCGGCTGGATCTCCATCAGGGTCAACCAGCCGGTCACCACGCCCGTCGCCACCGGGCGAACCGCCCAGGCAATGGGGTCATGCGTGGTGGAGAAATCGGCGACGAAACGGGTGAGCGCCTCCTCCGAGGCGAAGGGGCCGTAGCCCATATAGGCCCAACTCGCCTCCGCGCGCGCATCGCCCGGCGGCATGGCACGCCACAACTCGGCGGCGTGGCGGGTGTGCAGCGGTTCGAGCTCGACATAGCGGCCCTTGATGCGCGCCCGCGTCGGCAAGGGACGCGGCGTGGTATCGACCAAAAGGCCGACGGGCGGGTTGGTGGCGGGGTCAGTCCGGGGTTCGCTCATGGGATCACCTTGGGGCTTCGGCGTGGCGGTGGCGAGGACCAATCAGGGCTTCGGGCGTTGGACAATTTTATGAGGAAGGAAGCGCTTCTTTTTTGAAAAAAAGAAGCAAAAAACTTTTATTCGTTTAGGGCGTGGTGGCGCCATTGCGGCGTGAGATATTATCGCTTGTGGCGGGGCGCAAACTGAGCGATATTATCGTTGATGAAAACGATCATCCTCACCTTGAGCGCGGCGAAAGATCTCGATGCCCTTCCCAGGGATGCTCGTTTACAGGTGGAGTCCGGGCTCAATCGCTACGCTATGACCGGCCAAGGCGATGTGAAGGCCCTTGAAGGTCGTGATGGCTACCGGCTTCGCATCGGCAGCTACCGGGTGATTTTCGACGAGGATGCGACCACAATCCTGACGATCTACATCGGCCGCCGGGCCACGACCACGTACAAGAGGAGCTAGTGCCATGAGCGTGCCACAGATCATTCGGACGCCGAGTGGCGAAGAGTTGGTGGTACTACCGCGGGCTGAATATGAGGCGCTCGTCGAACGGGCCAGCGACGGGGCCGAGGATGCCGACGACGCCGCAATCTATGACGCACGGAAGGCCGAATTGGCTGCGGGAGGCATCGTGCTGCCACCGGAGGTCAGCGCGGCGATGCTTCGCGGGGACAGTCGATTGAAGGCCATTCGACGCTGGCGCGATGTGACGCAACTTCACTTGGCTTCGAAAACGGATATCGGTCAGGGCTATCTGTCCGACCTGGAAAACGGGCGCCGCACGGGGGCACCCGAGACCATCGTGAGGCTCGCGCAAGCGTTGGATGTGCCGGTGGACTGGCTCTTGTAGGTAGTTTGGCACCGAACATCATCAGCATTGCTCGGTTGATATGCAGTAGGATAATGGAGGAGAAAAGTAAGGAAGCGCCTCTTTTTTGAAAAAAAGAAGCAAAAAACTTTTCTTCCTTTAGTGCGTACCGCTCCGACCTATCCGCGGTGTGTACGCCAACGGCATGGATGGAACAGAAAGTTTTTTTGGTTCTTTTTGTTCACAAAAAGAACATGCTTCCGGCCTTCTTCGATCAAACACCCACGCGTATCTCAGGTACACGATCCGCTGGTGGGGTATTGCGGCTGCGGGTGCAGCGGATGATGCCGTCGATGATGACCATGCCGATGCCGGGGAGGTCTCCCATTTGGACGGATTCGAGGAGGTTGGCGCCGGCGGAGTGTTGGGCGCGGTCCATCAGCATGAAGTCGGCGGCGCGGCCTGGTTCGATGAGGCCGCAATCGAGTTTGCGCATGCGCGCCGTGTTGCCGGTGGCGAGGCAGAAGGCTTGTTCGGCCGGGAGGTCTCCGAGGGAGGACATGAGCGCGATCATGCGGAGGATGCCGAGGGGTTGCACGCCGGAGCCGGCGGGGCTGTCGGTGCCGAGGATGACGCGGTTGAGCTGGCCGAGTTCGCGGGCGAAGCGGAGCGCGGTGAGGCCGGCGAGTTCGTTGCCGTTATGGACGATCTCGATGCCGCGGCCGCAGCCTTCGCAGAGGCAGCGGATCTGGCGCAGCGGGAGTGCGGTGTGGCCGCCGTTGATGTGGCCGATGATGTCGGCGTCGGCTTCCAGCACGGTGTCGGCGTCGATGTATCCGGAGCCGGGGACGGAGGGGCCGCCGGTGTGGATGGTGGATTGGATGCCGTATTTACGGGCCCAGGCGACCATTTCCTTCGCCTCGTAGCCGGCCTTGACGGTGCCGAGGCCGACTTCGCCGAGGAGGGAGACGCCGGCGGCGGCGAGTTCGGCGAAGTCGCTTTCGACCATGCCTTTCTCGATGACCGGGGCGCCGCCGAGGACCTTGACGCCGCCTGGCCGGAAGTTGTGGTAGGCGCGTTGGGCGGTGATGGCGAGGGCCTTGACGCCGATGATGTCGCGGGGGCGGCCGGGGAGGTGGACTTCGCCGGCGGAAATCATGGTGGTGATGCCGCCGTTGAGGCAGGAGTCGATCCAGCCGAACTGGCCTTGGCGGGGCGTCCAGTCGCCGAAGACGGGGTGGACGTGGCTGTCGATGAGGCCGGGGGCGAGGGCGCAGCCATGGGCGTCGATGTGTTGGGTGGCGCCTGAGGTATCGACGTTCTTGGCGCGGCCGACCGCGGTGATGCGGCCGGCTTCGGCGACGATGGTGTCGGCGTCGAGGATGGGGGCGGCGAGGTCTCCGGAGAGCATGAGGCCGATGTTGGAGATGACCATTTTGCCGGTCTGGCGTTCCGGTCCTGCTGCTAGGCCCATGGTTTGCCTCGTGGAGTGAGAAGGGAAGGAAGCGCTTCTTTTTTGAAAAAAAGAAGCAAAAAACTTTTGACCGCCTGGTTGGTACCGCTCGGTATTATCCGCGGAGGGTACGCCAACGGCATGGATGGAACAGAAAGTCTTTTTGGTTCTTTTTGTTCACAAAAAGAACACGCTTCCCTCTACCAATTCCACAGAGTCCCGTCAGTCAGTCTGTTCACGTCCAAATACGCCCGAGTGTAGGGATAGCGCGCCGCGGCGGCTTCGTCGAACGTGACGCCGATGCCTGGGGTTTCGCCGCTGTGGAGGTAGCCATCGGCGAAGTGCCAGTCCCACTGGAAGACGTCGTGGCTTTCGGGCGGGTGGATTGAGTATTCCTGGATGCCGAAATTGGGGATGGCGCGGCCGAAATGGAGCGCCGCGGCCATGGTGATGGGGGAGAGGTCGGCGGCGCCGTGGCAGCCGGTACGGACGCCGTAGAGGGCGGCGAGATCGGCGATGCGGCGGAGGTGGGTGATGCCGCCGGCGTGGACGACGGTGGCGCGGATGTAGTCGATGAGTTGTTCGGTGATGAGGGCCTGGCAGTCATAGATGGTGTTGAGGACTTCGCCGATGGCGAGCGGGGTGGTGGTGTGGCGGCGGACGTGGCGGAGCGCTTCCTGGTTTTCGACGGGAGTGACGTCTTCGAGCCAGAAGAGGTCATAGGGTTCGAGGGACTTGCCGAGCTGGGCGGCTTCGTTGGGGAGCAGGCGGTGGTGGGCGTCATGCAGGAGGTGGATGTCGGGGCCGGCGCGCAGGCGGGCGGCTTCGAAGAGTTTGGGGACGAAGCGGAGATATTTGGAGGTGTCCCAGTCGCCTTCGGCGGGGAGGGTGGGGTCGGATGCGTCGGCGGCGTGGACGCCGTAGATGCGGTTGAGGCCGGGGACGCCGGCCTGGATGCGGATGGCGCGGTAGCCTTCCTCGGCATAGTGGAGCAGGGCGTCGACGGCTTCCTCGATGGTGGCGCCGTCGGCGTGGCCGTAGCAGAGCATGCGTTCGCGGGAGGCGCCGCCGAGGAGCTGGTAGAGCGGCATGCCGGCGGCTTTGGCCTTGATGTCCCACAGCGCGACGTCGACGGCGGCGATGGCGGTCATGGTGACGGGGCCGCGCCGCCAATAGGCGCCGCGGTAGAGGTATTGCCAGGCGTCCTCGATGCGGGCGGGGTCTCGGCCGATGAGGCAGGGGACGATGTGGTCCTGGAGGTAGGAGGCGACGGCGCGTTCGCGGCCGTTGAGGGTGGCGTCACCGATGCCGATGAGGCCGGCGGCGGTTTCGATGATGAGGGTGACGAAGTTGCGGCCGGGGGAGCAGACGACGACGCGGGCGGCGGTGATGCGGTCGGTCATGGCTGGGATTTTCCAAGGATCTGGCCGGCGACGATGCGGTGGCCGTCCGGGGTTGCGATAACCATTTCGCGCTGGCCCCAGGGGCGGTCGGCGGGGGCCTGGCGGATGATGGCGCCGCGGCCGGCGATTTCGGCGTGCAGGGCTCCGACGTCATCGATGTGCCAGTAGGCGAAGTAGCTGCGGGCGCCGATGTCGCTGGCCGGGCGTTCCTGCGGGCAGTGGCCGAGCATGAGGCGGACATCGCCGCGTTCCAGCATCCGCCAGTCATCGGCGTCTGCCCAGCCGACGGTGAAGCCGAGGACGTCGCGGAAATAGGCCATGGAGGCCGCGAGATCGCGGACCGCGAGCACGCTGGCGTAGTGCCAGAGCCGGTTGGCGGGCATCCTCAGCAATTCCTCCAGCGGGTTTGCGCGGTTGGTCGCAGCGTAGCCGGGCGGGGGGGCAAGGCAAGGGGAGGGAAGGTCTCCTTTTTTGGAAAAAAGGAGCAAAAAACTCTGATCCGCTTGGCGTGTAGCGCTCCCAATCATCCGGGGAAGCACGCCAACGGCAAAGAAGTCACGAAAAGTTTTTTGGTTCTTTTTGTTCACAAAAAGAACACCCTTCCCGTCCCCACTTCCCGCTTGCCGCCATCGCCACTGCATGGCTTGCTGTCTGACACGCATCAGGGGGTCAGGCGATGGAACGGCGGGGTTTTGCGGCGGCGTTGGGGCTTGGGGTGGTAGCGGCGGCGGCGTCCGCGCAGACGGCGGCGGCGCAGGCGGCGGGGAAGTCGCATCTGGCGCAGATTTTGGAGCGGGGCACGATCCGCATCGGAACGACGGGGGATTTCAACCCGATGTCGTTCCGTGACCCGGGCTCCAACGAGTACAAGGGCTTCGACATCGAGGCGATGACGGTGTTTGCCGCCGAGATGGGGGTGAAGATCGAGTGGGTGGCGGCGGAATGGGCGACGCTGGTGGCGGGGATTGCCGCCAACCGGTTCGATATCTTCTCGGGCGCCTCGGTGAGCATGGCGCGGGCGAAGACGGCGGCGTTCTCGCTGCCCTATGTCGAGGCGGGGACGGTGCCGGTGACGTCCAAGGCGAATGCGGGGCGGTTCACGTCCTGGGAGTCGCTGAATGCGGCCGGGGTGCGGGTGGCGGTCAGCATGGGCACGGTGTTCGACGAGCAGGCGCGGCGGCATTTCCCGAAGGCGGAGATCAAGGCGGTGCAGGCGCCGGCGAGCGGGTTCCAGGAGGTGCTGGCGGGGCGGGCGGATGCGACGATCACCTCCAACGTGGAGGCGGCGACGCTGGTGCAGCGCTATGAGCAGCTCACCTTGCTGGGCAAGGATGTCGCCGCGCGCAATCGCCGGCCGTTTGCCTATGTGGTGGCGCAGGATGACCCGGCGTGGCTGAATTTCGTCAACACATGGGTCACGCTCAAGCGCATCGAGGGGTTTTTCGATGCGCTGGAGGCGAAGTGGCTCGCCAAGGGCTGAGGCTGCCGCTTCTTGCCTGCCTGCTGCTGAGCGGCTGCGCGTCCTCCGGCTATACCTGGGGCTGGTATGTGGTGTCGCCGCTCGATGCGCGGGGGCGCAAGAACCTTGGCTTTCTCGCGGAGGGGCTGTGGGCGACCGTGGGGCTGTCCGCGGTTTCGGTGGTGTTGAGCGTCGCGGTGGGCGTGGCGGTGGCGCTGGCGGGGTTGTCACGGTATCGCGGGTTGCGGGTGGCGAACCGCGTGTACGTGGAATGCGTGCGGGCGGTGCCGCTGCTGGTGCTGCTGCTGTGGGTGTATTACGGGCTGCCGGTGGTGTTCGGGCTGGAGTTCGGGGTGTTCACCGCGGGGGTGATCACGCTGGCGGTCTCGGATTCGGCGTTTCAGGCGGAGATTTTCCGGGCCGGCATCCAGTCGGTCGCGCGCGGCCAGGTTGAGGCGGCGCAGGCGCTGGGGTTGCGGCCGTGGCACGCGATGCGCCGGGTGGTGCTGCCGCAGGCGATACGGCGGATTCTGCCGGCGCTCGCCAACCAGTTCATCTACGTGTTGAAGATGAGCTCGCTGATATCGGTGGTCGGCCTGCAGGAGCTGACGCGGCGGGCCAATGAGCTGACGATCGTCGAATACCGGCCACTCGAGATCTACAGCCTGCTGGTGCTGGAATATCTCGCGCTGATCCTGGTGGTCTCCGCGCTGGTGCGGCGATTGGAGCGGCGGCTCAGCCCGCCATGAAGCGGGCGTAGTCCTCCGCGAGGTCCTCCACCGCGGCGGCGAGGAGTGCCTCGCCATCGGCGCGGCGGGCGAGGGCGGAATGGGAGATGACGCGGCCATCGGGGAAGGCGGCGCGGAAGCTGGCGGCCTCCTCGTAGTTGTCACCGGCGTGATCGGTCATGTCATGCAGGCGGAGCGGCGGTGGGGCGTCGAATTCGGCGATCACGTCGGGGTAGGCGGCCTGGGTGATGGCGATCTCCGAGGGGGTGGCGTGGAAGCCCTCATCGGCGCCATAGAGCCGCTTGCGCAGCGCGTCCGTGCGCGGCAGCTCCCACCAGGAGCGCAGGCGCACGACGATGCGCTCGGCGGGGGCGATGCCGGCGAAGGAACGCGCGGCGTGGAATTCCGCCACGGCGCTGCGCACCGGGGCGATGTTGCCGCCATGGCCGTTGAGGATGTAGAGGCGGCGGATTCCGGTGGTCTCGAGCGCGGCTAGCTGGTCGATCACGATGGCCATCAGGGTCGAGGGCCGGATGGCGAGCGAGCCGGGGAAGCCGAGCTGGAAGTGCGATTGCCCGACCGCCAGGGTGGGCGCCACCAGCACGTCATGTGCAGCCCCGAAGCGGCGCGCGATCGCCTCGGCGCAGAGGTGATCGGTGCCGATCAGGCCGTGCGGGCCGTGCTGCTCGGTGGAGCCCATGGGCCAGAGGATCCCCGGGCTGCGGGCGATGGCGGCGGCGGCCTGGGGCGCGGTGAGCAGTTCGAGGCGCATGGCGGAATCCCTGCGGACGTGGCCCCGCTCTCTAGCAGAGGCCGGCGCTATTTGCGCAGCGCCATCCCCTGGAGACGGATCAACCCATCCGGCACCGGCGTGAATCCGGTGATCGCCTTGTTGAGCCCCCAGGTGAATTTCGGGTTCCAGAGATAGACGATCGGCAGTTCCTCCGCCGAGGCGCGGGTCATCTTCTCGTAGACGGTGCGGCGGGCGGGGATATCGGTCACCCCCCGCGCCTCGTCGAGCAGGGCGTCAATGCCGGGATTGCTGAAGCGCCCGTCATTCTGCGCGCCCCCGCGGCGGATGAAGCTGTAGAGATGGCCATCGGGGTCCGGCCGGCCGGACCAGTAGAGCATCACCGCCTCGAAATCGCCCCGCGCGGCGGCGGCGAGAGCGGCGGCCGATTCGGTCGCGACCAGCTTGACCTCGAAGCCAGCCTCGGCGGCCATGGATTGGATCACCTCGCCGACCTGCTGGCTGTCCGGCTGGTTGCCCACTGTCAGCTCCAATTTGTAGGGCAGGCTGACGCCGGCGGCCTGGAGCAAAGCGCGGGCCTTGGCCGGGTCTCGCGCCGGCGGCTTCACGGCGGCGCTGTGATAGGGCGAGCTCGGCGGGATCGCTTGGGCGGTCGGGCTGTACATCCCCTCATAGACCACGTTGATGATCGCCTGCCGGTCGATCGCCAGCTCGAAGGCCTGGCGCACCCGCTTGTCCTGGCCGAGTGGGCGCTGGGCGCGCGGGCCGTTGGCGACGTTGATGGTGATGCCGTTATAGCCGATCCAGTCCCAGGTCACGAGGTTGAGGCGGGGGTCCTTGCGGACGGCGGCCGCGTCGGTGGGCACGATATTCGCCATCTCCAGCGCGCCGGCCTGGAGGTTGGAGAGCCGCGTGGTGGTCTCGATGATCGGCTGGTAGTCCACGCGGTCGAAATGTATGGCCCCCGCATTCCAGTAGCCGGGGAACCGATCGAGCACCATGCGGTCCTGCGCCACCCGCTCGGTGAACTTGAACGGCCCGGCACATACCGGCCGCAGCCCGAAATCCTTGCCGGCCGCCTCCGCCGCCTTGGGCGAGACGATCATGCCGGAACGGTCGGTGAGCTGGGCCAGGAACGGCGCGAAAGGCTGCTTGAGCACGGCCCGCACCGTCAACGGATCGACGATCTCGACATGGTCGAGGCTGCTGATCTCACTGCGGCGGAAGCTGCCCTGGAGGTTGAGGTGCCGCTCCAGGCTGTATTTCACCGCGGCCGCATCGAGCTTCTCACCGTCCTGGAACACCACGCCAGGCCGCAGCTTGATCACCAGCGTCTTGCTGTCGGCCCATTCATAGGAGGTCGCGAGCTGCGGCCCGATGGTCAGCTTCTCGTCGATGTCGAACAGCTTGTCGCATAGCCCGGCAAAGACGACACGGCCGATATAGGTGCGCGAGAAGGTGGGATCGAGAATATCAGCATCCTCGCCGAGACCAATGCGCAGGGTCTGCGCCCAAGCGGGGGCGGCCACGAGCAGGCTGGCGAGGGCAACGAGCGCGAGACGGAGCATGGGCCGGACTCCTCAACGGGGAGGCCGATGCGAGGCAAGAAGCGCGCCAAGGGGGCGAACCCTAACGTCGAATTGCCCAAAATAGAGTCTGATGGCACGCGAATGGTGGTGCACCGCCCGCTGAAAGATCCATCACCGCTCCCAAAATATGCAATTGCTCGCGAAATGCTCCGTCCTGCGCAATCTCGTTCGCCCGCGATCGCCGGTCAGTGCACCCCGGCGACCGGCACCGGGCCGATATGGCCGCGGCGGGCGGCCAGAACCGCCTGCATTTCGTCGTGGCGGCCAGCCTCGATGCAGGCGCGGAGCACGGTGAACTCAACGATGTCGAGCTGGGCGCGGCTGCCACCGAGGCGTTCGGATTCGGCGAGCAACGGGCGCAGGCGGGCGATGGCGCCGGCCCAGTCCCCGGCGGCGAAGGCGGCGAAGCCGCGGGCGGCCTGTTGGGTGATGCCGCCTTCGGGGTAGCGGCCAAGGCGCATGCGCTCGTCCATTTCGGCGATCAGCGCCTCAAGCCGCGCGGCATTCCCCGCCGAGGCGTCGGCGATGGCCGCGTGCCAGTCCGGGAAATGGGAGCCGGCATGGGGCAGGATACGCGCGGTCAGGCGTTCCAGCGCCTCCCATGCCGCGCGGTCGCGCTGGTGGCCGGCGAGTTCCCAGCGCCATAGGAACTGCACCGCGTCGGTCACCTGGGTGCGCGGGCCGCCGGTGTGCCGCCCGGGCGCGACGGCGGCGGAGAAGCCTTGCCAAGCCGCCGCGCTGTCCCCGGCGAAGAGATCGGCCAGCGCGAGATGCCAGGCGAGGTGGCCGTAGAGGAAGCTGGACGGCGGGCAGTCCGCCAGGAAGTCGCGGATGTAGGGCCGCGTGCTGGCATATTCGCCGCGCTCATAGGCGATGTGGCCGCGCGAATGTGCACTCCAGAGATTGCGCGGGTTGATGGCAATGGCGCGCTCGTTGCGTGCTTCCGCCTCATCGAGACGGCCGACTTCGAGCAGGGCCATGGAGTGCTGGGCGAGGTACCACCACTCCTCGCCCCAATGCGGGGCGAAGTAATCGAAGGCGAGTTCCTGTTCCCGCTTGCAGCCCGGCCGGCCGGACAGGCCGAGCAGACCGATAATGGTGGCGTAGTTATTCATCACCATCGCGTCGCACGGGAACTGGCCGAGATGGGCGCGCCCGGCGGCGGTGGCTTCGGCGGATTGGCCGGTCAGCACGAGGGCAAAGAACCCGACATGGGCAGCCTCGCGGGCCGAGAGGCCGGACACCGCCCGCGCCGCTGCCAGGCTGGCCTGCGCGGCGGCGCCATCGCCACGCCCGGCGGCAACCAGGGCAGCGCCGACATGGGCGAGGGCGAAACCCGGGTCATGCTCCGTGGCGCGGGCAAAGGCCGCGTCGGCGCCGGCCCACAAGGCGAGTTGCAGATCGCATCCTTCGACATAGGCGTCGCGCGCGGCGGAGGACGTAGTCGAGAGCGGGTTGCCGAAGCGGTCTTCAAGCATGGAAGCCTCCAGTCTTTTTATCCCTCTCCCGATACTATGCCGCAACTGACGCGCCGCGGCAACGAGCGCTGCGCCCGGACAAAGTTTTTCGCTCTTATTGCGTCATCTGTTGAGATCTGCGATTCTACTCCCCGGCGTCAGGGGAACATCTCAGGTATGGACAAAGTGGCGTTTGGGCGGTGGCTTGCCGGGATTGGAG
>CAIWAJ010000274.1:0-5425 GCA_903910565.1 uncultured Rhodospirillales bacterium | reverse complement strand
TGGACCACCCAATCCGCCGCGGCGGCGTGACCGGCTGGCGGGGCCTCATGAAGCATGTCGCGGAAGTTCTTCCCCCCGCCCTCGGGCCACTTCGACGTGCGGGGGACAAGAGGCGGCTGCACCGACTGCTTCAGGCCGTCCACGGCGCGCGAGACAGCGCTGTAGAGCGGGGTGGGGAGGCCAACGGATTCGGCTAGCCCCCCCGGCTCGGCGGTGCCGTCTTCCTCGCCTGCGCGGCCGACAGCCCCAGCACCACGTCCGCCTTGTCGATCGCCGCCTTCGCCAGCGACCGCGTTTTGTCCGACGCCTGCGGGTGCGCCACCAAGCGGGCCATGGTCGCGCGCTGTTGCAAGAGCTTGAGCCTGTCGGTACTCACGGTCCAATTCCTCCAAGGAAAGCTGGGGCGCAACGTCATCGGCCACTCCATCGGCATGCCCGGACTCCATGGCGCGGTCGTAATCCGCAAGTCGCGCGGCTTCCATCGACGCGATCTCGGCCGACAATTCTTCCGCCGATACCTTGTGCGAGACCTGATCGAAAAACTGGTCCCGCGTCAGTCCGCGCGTGGGGATATCGTGCTGCGCCGCCAGCCGGTCAATCTCTGAGTTCTGATCCAGCGCATGATGATAGGCATCCGCGGCGTCCTGGTCATATGCCGAGTAGACGGGCGATTCAGCATGATCCTGCCTGATCCTGTCCAGCAGAAACCTGTCATCCAGCGGCGGCATACCTTCGGTAGGGGGATATTCCGGGAAATACCCGGCCTGCCACGCCCGCACCATCGCATCTCGCAACGACGATCCGGTTGCGTTGTTGACCAGGCCCGGACGGCCCCGGCTGCCGCCGAGGATGGCCGAAAGGTCTCCGCCAGGATCGCGTATGCCGCCCGGTATCACGGTCTCATGCGGCGTCCCCGGAAACAGCACGACCGGACGCTTCAGGAAGTCGTTCAGGCGCTGCGGTGGCGTGGGGACCGGCGCGTAGGGCATCATCGATGCGCGCCGGTCTTGCGCTGCATCTGGCGAGACAACCCGCACACCGCCGTCCGGCACCTGTGGCGCAACCGCTTCGATGCCAGCCCGCACATTGTCCGGCGACACCAGTGTTTCGGCCACGACATGCCCGGCGGGATCAACGCCCTGCACAACCTGGGGATTGCCGGACGCCACGGCATCCGCCTTGGTCTCGGGATAGCCGAGAAGCCGCGCCATCAGTTCATCGGTCAGGGGCCATGCAGTACGGAAATTTGCCGCCTTGCTGGGAATCTCCGTCAACAGCGTTCCCTCGGGCCGTGTCGCGACAATGATGTGCGGCGGCAAGTCTTTCGGAACGGGCGACCCGGCGGCGATGAATACTGTGTTTTTCAGGTTCTCCGGATCGGCCAGTGCCGCGACCTGAGCCGCGATGTCTGGTGCCGGTTCAGGCGTGGTGGGCGGCACGGGATGCGGTGCCGATGCCACTGGCTCCGATGGGGCGCCTTTATTTTCCGCGCTTGGCGACGGAGGCTCTGGCGTTGCTGGGGCGGCCTCTAGCCTTGCTGGGGCGCCTGGCGACGGAGGCTGCGGTATCCCTTCTTCTTCGACGGTGAAACCTTCACCATCTCCAGGCATGTTACGAAAGCGTCTCGCACCCTTGGCAAAGGTATCGGACGAGGTTGGTGGCGACTGCGCATGATAGGCCGCAGCGTCCTCGGGCGTCATGCGCCGCACCTGTAGCATCCCCGGTGATCCCATGAAGGCTTCTGGATACGCGGCCATTTCGCGGCCCAATCCCCGGTTGCCCAATTCCTCGCCGATCTGTTCCGCAGCCCCCTGATAAGCTCCTAACGGCGCGCTGAAGATACCGCGCACTATGCCACCAGCCATGCCGATATCTTCTGCTGCGGTGGAATTCATTCCCGCAAGGAAGCCAGTCACTCCGCCCGCGCGCTGGATCGCGTCCTGTTTCGCTTGCAACTTGTCGCCTAGGATATCCATAGGATGGAATCCTTCAGCTATGCCTTGCCCGGCCGCGCCGATGATCCGGCGAAGTGCGGTGTCAGGTGTATTCGCCTCCGTGATTTCCGGGCCGTCCGTGATGCTGGCCCCAGCGCGCCAGTCTGCCCCTTCGTCGGTCTCGGCGCGCGGCAATTTGCCGCGTGCAACCTGTTTAGCTGGTGGCGCTTGATTACCTGATGGTGCGAGATTCAAGCCAAGGTAAGCCCCCAAGGTATCGTTCGTATGGCCGGCTTTTAGCGCGGCGCTTACTTTATCGCCCCACAGCGGCGACCGGCTTATTGCGCCGAATATCGCCTGATCGTCATATCCTGCCGCACGGGCAGCATTAATCGATCGAGCAAGATCGATCGGGAGGGCGCTGCCGGAACTTGCCGCTGATTCGGAAGCGGCATCCGCGTCGTCCAGACTGGCACCAGTTCCGCCGCTGGTTATCGATGTGGTTTGGTCAAGCGGCATCGCGTGCTATCGGAAGAACGAATCAACGGGCGGCAGAGAACCCTTGGAAGCCGGAGCATCCGCTGTCGGGGGCGCGTTCGGCTGCGATCCGCCCGGCGGGGCGTTCGCGGCCCGAAGCGCCCTCCCCTGGGCGCCGGCTTGTTCCGGTGTGAGTCCAAATTTGCTGCTATATGGGTCCTTTGAGCTTTTGAGAATATCGAGGTCCTGCCGGGTCGCGGTGTTGAACCGCGCGGCTTCTTCCAATTCTTTCAAGTGTGCCGCGAGCGCCTGAGCACGAGCCTCTCTCTGATCCATGCCTGCAGCCTGAAGCGCTTGCGCGGCAGTTTTTGTTGCAGCCAACGTACTCAGGTATTTTATGCGGGCATCATTCATTTCCTGCTGGCTCGCCTGCGCCGCCGCCTTGGTACCGGCGTTCGTCTCATTCGTGGCCGCGTTGCGGTTTTTGATCGCCACCTGGTCGGCTTGATTGGCTGCCATATTATCGGTCTGCACCGACTTTTCCGTCCTCATCGGGGTAAACACGGGAGCGCCGCCGGTTTTTGGCGCAAACGCCAATCCCGGAACCTCCGTGCCATCGGGGCCGAAACCTCGCGTCGCTATCCACGTCCCGGAATCGGCGCTGGTCTGGGCGTTCAGCGCCCGCAGCGCGGCGATTTGCGTCATGTTCCCGATGCGGGCTTGATTCAAAATTTCCTGGCTGTTCGCCAGTTCCGATTTCGTATCGGCGTTCTGCCCGTACGACTGCGCCCGGCTCATAGCCGACGCGCCCATCATCTGGTGATAGTCGTTGTTCATCATCTGCTGCTGGATGCGCAGCGCGGCGTTCTCCATCTGCTTTCGTTGTTCGATCGCGACGCTGGCTCCCGCTGTCACGGCATTACCGAGCGATTCGCCGAACGTCCCGCCATGGGTCGGTTGCAGCATCGCCCCCGCCGCTGCCAGCAAAGCCAGATTGGACGAGTCCGGCGCGGAGCCCGTGCCGCGCGCCATCATGTTCTGCATTTCCGGCGTGAGGTAATTGTTGCCCTGCGAGGGGATGGCCCTTTGCAAAAGCGCCCCGGCAGGTTGCGGCGGAACGATCCCCGCCCCTTGCAACACGGTCGCGGCCCGCTGCATCGACGCCATCTTGGCGGCCCGTTCCGGGTCAACGTTCCGCCCGATTGCGCCGCTTGGAGCCGCTGACGAAAGTTGGTCCATGGCACCTGGCTGCGACATGGCACCAGTGGCCCCGCCCGGCGGCGGTATCGGCGGGACCGGAAAATTCGCCTCGCCGCCCTCGGCAACCGCCTCGCCGCCGCCGCCGTCAACGCCGCCGCCTTCGACAAAACCTCGCCTGTGCCGCATCGCCGCCCGTTGTAGCGCGCCCGCCATTTACGCTGCCATGTCGAAGTGGTGTGTCAGCGCGCCGCGCCGCTTGACACGGCCTCCCCGCGCCAGGCCGAGCGACGAAGCTGCCAGAGTCGTCCCGGTCAGTGCCGCTACCGGAGATGCCGTATAGGAAGACGCCGAGGCAGGCTGCAAACCGACCTGCATCGTGTTCGACGGGACCGCCTGCCCACGAATGATGTTCGATGCATAGGACAGGTTTTGATACGGCCACTGCTGCTGAGCGTAGAAATTGTTCATCGAGGCGTTGATGTTCGCTTGGTTCGCGGTGTCTTGCTGCTGCCCGGCGGCCGAGACCTGTGCCACGTCCCCCGCTCCCAGTTGCTGCGTCAGCGCTCCCAACTGCCCGTATTGCGCGCCAGCCGTCTGTGCCATCTGCTGCTGCTGTTCCGCGGTCTGCGTCGCCGTGTTGTAGCCGGAACTCAGCGCGCCAGCCGTCGCCTGGTCGAGCGCCTGGTTGCTCTGGTACAGTGCATTGTTGTCCGCCTGCATCATCTGCGGCGATGCCGCCTGTCCGGACTTGACGAACTGACTCGATATCGCCGGAAGTTGGTTCTGGATCAGGTTCGTATTCGCGGCATTCTGCAAGCCGCCGATGACGTTCGATGTGTACGGGTTGAGGTAGCCGTTGATCTGCGACGCCGAAAGCGGCGTACCGGCCTGGCTCGTCAGATTGTAGGCGTTGCTGAGCGCCCCTTGGTAATTGCCCACGTCCGACAGCGCCATGCCTTGCGCCCGCTGAGTCGCGGCGGATGGCGTGGCAACTTGCTGCCCAGGGTACGCGGAGTACGGCTGACTTGCCAAGTTCTGTGCGGCGCTTGACAAATCGTAAACATACTGTTGTTGCCACAGAGGATAATTCGTACTGGCATCAGAACCAGTTGGTTGCTGAGGAATTGGTGTGCCGGAAAATAATGAAGACAACGAACTGGACATCTAATTTACCTCTACTTTGCAGCAAGGCGCGGCCTTGCGGTAAATGAGGTTCGTCCCTGACATTTTACGCGGCATGGGACAGTATCCTCGACAGTGCGCCCGTCCTGCGCAACCGATCCAGCTTTCGCGCCCCGGCATCGTTGTCGCCGTTCGCTATCGCCGACACCTCCCGGTGAGTTAGGACGTACTCCCCATCGCTCAAACGCGCGGGGATGGAATCGCTGGTACCCGTCCCCGGCCCGGTCACATGCCGCCGGCCGCCGCCGGTAGTGAACTCCCGGCCCGTGGCGCCCCCTTGCGCGAACCCGAAGTTTCCCAAGGAATTGCCGGAGAAGTACGACTGTTCCGGGCCGCCGTATATCGAGTAGGCATTCCCGGTTGGCGCGGTCTGGGCAGGAACGCCAGAGAACGGATTGGTTGCGGTGCGGCCCGGGACGTTGGTGTTCAGGCTGCTGCCGAAATACGGGCCAGTGTTGGCCGCGACCTGTGCCGGGCCTGGGGTGTTGCCGTAGGCCGCCGCTTTGGGCTTGGACAGTAGCGACCCGACACCGGCCAGCGCGCCGAGGGCGAGGGCTGTGGTACCGATACCGCTCTTGCCTGTGCTACCGCCCGAATTTCCTGTCGCGGCATTGGCATCATTCGCGGCTACC
>CAIWAJ010000273.1:0-2265 GCA_903910565.1 uncultured Rhodospirillales bacterium | reverse complement strand
GGTTGACGCCGGCGGTGGGGAGCGGGGGGGCGGGGAGCGGGGGGGCGGGCGCCGGGCGGGCGGCGCCGGCGCCTTCGTTGACGACGCCGAGCAGGGCGCCGACGCCGACTTCACCGCCTTCGGCGACGACGATCTCCGCCAGCACGCCGGCGGCGGGGGCGGGGACTTCGACGGTGACCTTGTCGGTTTCGAGCTCGACCAGAGGCTCGTCGGCGGCCACGGCGTCTCCGGCTTTTTTCAGCCAGCGCGCGACGGTGGCGGTGGAGACGCTTTCGCCGAGGCTCGGCACCTTGATATCAAATGACACGCTGAAAACTCCTGAAGGGGAGTGAGGTATAGGAGAGGGTTATGTTGGGGCGCGGGAGGAAGGAAGCGCTTCTTTTTGAAAAAAGCAGCAAAAATTTTTTATTCATTTGGTTCACAGCCCCCCGGGGAGCCGCCGGCCCAAACGGATAAAAGTTTTTTGGTTCTTTTTTTCAAAAAAGAACCGCTTGCTTCCTTTCATCTCAATCGAGCGCCAAGGCGGCGGCAACCAGCGCAGCCTGCTCGGCAGCGTGGGTTTTCGCCAGGCCGGTGGCGGGGCTGGCGGCCTCGGTGCGGCCGACATAAGCGGGGCGCTTGGCGCGGTTTTCGAGCCCGCCGAGGACTTTTTCGATGCGGCGATCGACGAAGGTCCAGGCGCCCATGTTTTCCGGCTCTTCCTGGCACCAGACGACCTGGGCATCGGGGTATTTGGCGAGCTCGCGCGGCAGGGCGATGACGGGGAAGGGGTAGAGCTGCTCGACGCGGATGATGGCGATGTTGTTGATTTCGCGGGCGCGGCGCTCGGCGAGGAGGTCGTAATAGACCTTGCCGGTGCAGAGGACGACGCGGCGGATTTCCGCGTTGGGGGCGAGTTCGTCGATTTCGCCGATGACCGGGCGGAAGCCGTGGCCGGGGGTGAATTCCTCGAGGGCGGAGACGGCGAGCTTGTGACGGAGGAGGGATTTCGGCGTCATCAGCACGAGGGGTTTGCGGTAGCTGCGCTTGAGCTGGCGGCGGAGGGCGTGGAAGTAGTTGGCGGGGGTGGTGAGGTTGCCGACGACCATGTTGCGCTCGGCGCAGAGTTGGAGATAGCGCTCGGGGCGGGCGGAGGAGTGCTCGGGGCCCTGGCCCTCGTAGCCGTGCGGCAGGAGCATGACGAGGCCGGACATGCGCAGCCACTTGCTTTCGCCCGAGGCGAGGAACTGGTCGATGATGACCTGGGCGCCGTTGGCGAAATCGCCGAACTGGCCTTCCCAGAGGACCAGGCTGCGCGGGTCGGCCAGGGTGTAGCCGTATTCGAAGCCGAGGACGCCGACTTCGGAGAGGAGGGAGTTGTAGATCTCGATCTTTGCCTGGGAGGTGTCGATGTTGTTGAGCGGGGTGTATTCGTTCTGGTTGACCTGGTCGATCAGAACGGCGTGGCGCTGGCTGTAGGTGCCGCGCTGGACGTCCTCGCCGGAGAGGCGGACGCGGTGGCCGTCGAGCAGGAGGGTGCCGAAAGCGAGGGCCTCGCCGGTGGCCCAGTCGATGCCTTCGCCGGTGTCGATCATCGCGCGCTTGGCTTCGAGCTGGCGGAGGATTTTGGAGTTGACCTCGAAGGCGGCGGGGACGCGGGAGATCGCCATGCCGACGCGCTTGAGCTGGTCGATGGGGGCGGCGGTTTGCAGTTCGACCTGGGCCTCGGGGCTTTCGGGCTGGCTGGCGGGGACGTGCAGGCCGGCCCAGTGGCCTTCCAGCCAGTCGGCCTTGTTGGGCTTGTAGGCCTGGGCGGCCTGGTACGCGGCGTCGAGCGTGGCGATGAAGCCGTCCCACATGGCTTTCGCGTCGTCGGCGGAGAGGACGCCTTCGGCGGCGAGGCGTTCGGCGTAGAGGGTGCGGGTGGTCTTCAGGTCCTTGATGGCGCGATACATGATCGGCTGGGTGAAGGCCGGCTCGTCGGTCTCGTTATGGCCGTGGCGGCGGTAGCAGACGATGTCGAGCACGAAGTCGGTGGCGAATTCCTGGCGGAATTCCGCGGCCATCTGGGCGCACCAGACGACGGCCTCGGGGTTGTCGCCGTTGACGTGCAGGATGGGGGCCTGGATGGATTTGGCGACGTCGGTGCAATAGAGGCCGGAATAGGCGTGGGCGGGGACGGTGGTGAAGCCGATCTGGTTGTTGACGATGACGTGGACGGTGCCGCCGGTGCGGTAGCCGATGAGCTGGCTCATGGCCAGCGTCTCGTAGACCAGGCCCTGGCCG
>CAIWAJ010000272.1:0-7965 GCA_903910565.1 uncultured Rhodospirillales bacterium | reverse complement strand
CGGCGGGGGAACGCGGGGGCGAGGCGGGTTCATGCTGCATCTGCGAAGGATGCCGCGTTCGCTCCTCCGCTGCAACGGGATGCTGCGGGTGCGAAGACGATTCGCCGCCCGTCCCTACAGGAAATTCCCGGCACCGAGCCCAGAAAACCCTGCCAGCAGGATCGTGGTGCCGTCGGAGAGCGTCAGCAGCTCGCCACCGCCGGTGAACTGGGCGGCACCGAGCGCCGCGGTGGCCTCGCTTTGGGGATACCCGAGCAGGCTCAGATAATCCTGCGAAGGCACGAAATTCTGGAGCGTGAGGGCGGCGTGGCCGCCATTGGCCACCGCGATCACCGCTTGGCCGGTGCCGGCCACGATGGTGGCGGCGCCACTGCCGGCGAGCAGGTTGGTCGGGCCGCTGCCCAGCGTGATCAGGTCCGCGCCGCTGCCGCCATAGATGAGATGCGCGCCCGGCGTGCCGGGAGCACTGATGGTCTCGGCGCCCGATCCGGCGACAATGACGTCCCCGGCGCCGCGCCCGGCGGTCAGCACGTCGCCATCGCCGCCGCCGAGGAGGGTACTGCGGCCGCCGCCACCGCTGATCGTATTGCCCCCGGCCGGCCCACCGAGGAACAGCCCGTCGCCGACCCCGCCGACCGCGTGCAGCGAGCCGCCAAAAGCCGCCACCGTGGCACTGCCGGAGCCGCCGAGGAACATGGTGCCGCCATAGCCGATCGCCACCATCGCCCCGCCGCCGCCCCGCAGCGTGAGCGCGCCGCTCGGGTTGCCCAAAACGGTCGTGCTGCCGGCGCCCGCGGTGATATCGAGCGCCCCGGCGCCGGCGAATATCAGGCCATCCCCCGCCGCGCTGATGCTGGCCGCCCCGCTGCCGCCGATGATGGTGTCGCTCCCCCCGCTCGTCACCACCGCCTGCCCGCTGCCGAGCCAGATCTGGCTGCCGCCCTGGCTCGCGATGCTGTCCGTCCCCGCCGTCGCCACCACCGTCGCGTGGCCGCTGCCGCCCTCGAAGCGGTTGATCCCGGGGCCGAGAAACACGGTCGGATTGTTCGCCCCTGCCGTGATGGTGGCCGTGCCGATGGCGCCGGCGGCAATCAGGTCATCGCCGTTGGAGACCACCACATCCTGCCCGGCGCCGGTGAGGATCAGGTTGCGGCCAGCGCCGGCATCCACCGTGTCGTCACCCGCCAGCAGCACCACCGTGTCATTCCCCGCCCCGGCCTGGATGCGCTGGCTGCCCGCCCCCTCATGCACGCTGAACAAATTATCGCCCCCGGCGGCGAAGATGCTGCCGCTGCCGAGCCCGGCATCGAAGGCGATCCCACCAGACCCCGCGAACACCATTTGCCCATTCGCCGCCCCGCCAGCCACGGTCACCGCGCCGGCGGTGATCGCGGCGCCGATGAAACCGGCCGGCACCGTGACGGCCCCCGCACCCCCCACCACCAGCAACCCGGCAACCCCCGGCGGCGGTGCATCCGTCGCATGGGCGAGCGGCACTGCGGCACCAGCCAGCACCCATGCCTCCAGCATATCCGCCACCGCGCGCGGGGCGGTGGGATCGGCAAAGGGAAAGGAGAGCAGCGCCCCGTTGGCCCCCGCCAGCGTCACCGCCCCACCTGGCGCCGGCGCCACATAGCCGCTCCCCGCGAGGGCGACGACGTTGCTGTAGCCGTAGCCCCCCGCCGTAGTGAGCAACCGACCTTCGCCGTCAGCGAGGGAGTGGGCGGGGTCTTGGATATCCGCGATGTCGACGGGGATCGACGGATAGAGACCGCCCTGGTACGGCAGTTCGAACATCGAACTGCCCATGTTGCCCTGGGCGGTGCCGAATAAATTACCGGCGCCATCAACAATCACCCCCGAATAGGGCGACTCAAGAAATCGCTGATATATTGCAAGAAGCGGATCGGATGCGCCGAAGGACGCGATCTCGGTGGCGGACGCAGCATAACCGGTCGCGCTGTTGACCACTTCGAAAACGCTGCCATTCGAATTCCCACCACCGCCCTGCGCGGTACCGAACAAATTGCCGTGGGAGTCCGCGGTGACCGCGCTGATGGAGCCGGCGCCGATCGCCCAATCCATGACCGCGACGATACTGGGAGTGCTCGTATAGGTACCGTCAGTATACGGCAATTCGTAGACCAGGCCGGTGATGTTGCCCATGTTCACTGCGGCGGTGGCGAATAGATTGCCCTCGGCATCACGATAGAGCGGCCCATTGGGCACCCCATCGCCGGCGAAGATTCCGAACGAGAACATCGACAGGATATCCGTCGTGGCGGCAAAGCCGGTCTCGGTGCGTTTCAGTTCGAAGATTGCTCCCGCCGCGAAGCCGGGCACGTCGGCGCCACCATACACATTGCCCTCGGCGTCGAGGATCAAGGACCCCACCGGCCGGGCGGCGGCGGTGTTGTAGACGTCCGACAGCTTCTGCGCGGCGCCGAAGCCGCCGCCGACGCGGGGTATTTCCCAAATCGCGCCTAAGCCGAGTGTACCACCATCGCTGGTGACGGCGAGGATGTTGCCCAACGGATCTACTGCGAGCCCGGGCTGCAACCCACCCGGTATGGTGGCCACCTCCCGGGGCGCGCCATAGCCGTCGCCGCTGCGCGGGAGTTCGAAAACCCCGCGCACCCCATTGATGGTGGCAGTGCTGAACAGGTTGCCCGCGGCATCGGCGGTCAGCTGGCCGTAGGGCAGGAAGGCGGGGTCGATGGTCGACAGCGCCGAGATCCCGGGCTCAGTCCAAAATAGGTTGAGTTGCGACGCAGGCGCGCTGCCACCCGCGCCGTCACTGAGCGCGAGGGTTACCTCGGTCCTGATGCCGGCATTCGCGGGGCCGAGTTGGTCGCCGGGCGTGAAAGTCATCGCGTTGAGCGCCGCGGTCACCTGCGCCTCGCTGCCGCTGACGGAGAACACGCCGCGTGCAGGGTCGAAACTGCCGCCCACCGGATCGCTCAGCGTGCCGGCCGCCGCGCTGCCGAGAGATACGGTGGCGGTAATTGGCACGCCTGTGTCGAGATCGAGCACCTTCGTCTGCGCATAGGGCGTGGTGCTGCCGATAACCCGGGTCTGATAGGATGAAGGCAACCCATAGGCGACGATCGGCGTCCCGGTGATGCTGCCACCGCCGATCAGATTGCCGGTGAAGCTCACTCCTTCCTCGGCGCCAAACAACGTGCCGGTGATGTTCGTCACGATGGTGCCGCCGATGACGCCGGTGACCTTCAGCGCGAGATAGACACCGTCACCGCCGAACGGCACCGTTTGACTGATGGAGAACGTGTTATCCGAGATCGGGAATGACGCCCGGTAGAGGCCGAATCCCGTGTTGACCGGGGAATAGCCACGCACGCCATTATACGCCCCCTGCACGCTGCCCGAGCTGTAGTTGAAGAAGCCGCCGGTCCCATAGGTCCTGCCGGTCACCTTGCCGCCGCCCGTTGGATCGAGCGCAAAATCGAAAGACAGATGGAACCTGCCGGTGACCGGGAAGCTGACCCCCAGTCCACTGCGGATGGTGCCGGAGAGGCTCAGATCGCCGCTGAAATTCGTCGCCATCCGCCCCCTCCGTCAGCACCTCACTGCCGGAATGATGCCGCGGGCGGCGAACCGCTGCAACTGCCTCAGAGCATCGGTTCCAGCCGCCAATTCACCAGCATCTCGCCGATCGTCGCGGTATTTGGCAGCATGATCAGCGTCTCAGCCAGTACGGCGATATCCGCCGGGTCCGTCATCTTCTCGCGCGGCGCGGTGGTCACATAGGCCGTCATGTCGGTGGCGACGAAGCCGGGGCACAGCGCGGTGGCGCGGATACCGGCATCCCACCCCTCGCGGCGGACGGATTGGGTGAGGGCGATCAGCGCGAACTTGCTCATCGCGTAGCCGAAATTCTCGTTGGCCACCCGCTTGCCCGACAGCGAGGCGACGTTGATCACCCTTCCCTCTCCGCCCGCCCGCAAATGCGGCAAGGCGGCGCGGATCAGGCGCAGCGGGCCTTTGACGTTCACCCGCCACATGCCGTCGAGCGCGGTCTCATCCGCGTCGTCGAGGCGGACGCGGGGGGTGGAGATACCGGCGGCGTTGATGAGCGCATCGATGCGGCCGAAGCGGGCCATGGTGGCGGCAACCCAGGCGGGGGCGTCCTCGGCGCGTTCGGCGTCGTATGTCTGTACCAGCACATCGTCAGCGGCCTCGACGCTCGAGGGTGAGCGAACACCGGCGGAGATGCGGTAACCGCGGGCGCGGAGGCGGGCGGCGATGGCGCGGCCGATTCCGCGGGAGGCGCCGGAGACCATGGCGACGCGGCCGGTGGGGTCGAGCATGTGGGGGTCCTTCAGGTCGCGAGGTGGCAGCGCACCTGGTGGGTGGTGCTGAGGGGGCGGAGGGTCTGGGCGGCGTCACAGCCGGGGCCGGCTTTCGGGCAGCGGGGGGCGAAGCGGCACCCGGTCGGCATGGCGTCGAGCGGGGGGACGCGGCCGCGAATGGCGGCGAGTTCCTGGCCGGGGAGGTCCATGCGGGGAATGGCGGCGAAGAGGGCCGATGTGTAGGGGTGGGACGGGCGGGCGAAAATGTCCTCCACCCCGCCCTCTTCGACGATCTGGCCGGCGTACATCACGGCGACGCGGTCGGCGATTTGCGCGACCACGCCGAGGTTGTGGGTGATGAACAGCATCGCCATCCCGTGCTTGGCCTTGAGGTCGGCGAGGAGGCCGAGGACCTGGGCCTGGATGGTGACGTCGAGCGCGGTGGTGGGTTCGTCGGCCAGCAGGAGGGCGGGTTCGCAGGCGAGCGCGATGGCGATCATCACCCGCTGGCGCATTCCGCCGGAGAACTGGTGGGGGTAGTCGTGGAAGCGGGAGGCGGCGGAGGGGATCTTGACCTCCTCCAGCACGGCGAGCGCCCGTTTCGCGGCCTCGGCGCGGGAGAGGTTGCGATGCAGGATGAGGGCCTCGGCGACCTGGTCTCCGATGGTCATCACCGGGTTGAGGCTGGTCATCGGCTCCTGGAAGATCATCGCCATCCGGTTACCGCGCAATTTGTCGAGCGCTTCATCGGGCAGTCCGGCGATCTCGGCGCCATCGAGGCGGATATGGCCGGCGGCGATGCGGCCGGCGGGGTGGGGGACGAGGCCCATCACCGAGAGGGCGGTCATCGATTTTCCGCAGCCGCTTTCGCCGACCAGCGCGAGGGTTTCTCCGCGGGCGACGGTGAGGCTCACGCCATCCACCGCGGCGCGCCAAAGGCCCGCGATGCGGAATTCGGTTCGCAGGCCGTCGATCTCCAGGACATCACTCATGCTTGCCAGCCTGCGGTCTCCGGTTCAAACCTGCAAGCCATCCCATATCAGCGAGTTCGCCATGACCCGTCCCGTCGATACCGTGATCGCAGCAGCCGCCGAGTTCCTGGGCGAGCGGATCACCACCAGTTCCGGACTGCGTGACCATCACAGCCATGGGCAGGATACCCAGACGCCGGTGATGCCGGATGCGGTGGCGTTTATCGAGACCTCGGAGGAGGCGGGGCGGGTTTTGGCGTTGTGCAATCAGCATGGGGTTCCCGTGGTGCCCTATGGGACGGGCACCTCGCTCGAGGGGCACGTGACCCCGGTGCGGGGCGGGATCAGCCTTGATATGTCGCGGATGACCGCGGTGTTGGAGGTGAACCAGGCGGATATGGATTGTCGGGTTCAGCCGGGGCTGACCCATCGGAGCCTGAATGCGCATCTGCGCGATCAGGGGTTGTTTTTCCCGGTCGATCCCGGGGCGGATGCGTCTTTGGGGGGGATGTGCGCGACGCGGGCTTCGGGGACCAATGCGGTGCGGTACGGGACGATGCGGGAGAACGTGATGGGGTTGACCGTCGCGTTGGCGGATGGGCGGGTGATCCGGACGGGGGGGCGGGTGCGGAAATCCTCGACGGGGTATGATTTGACGCGGTTGTTCGTGGGCTCCGAGGGGACGCTCGGGGTGATCACCGAGATCCAGCTGCGGTTGCATGGCATTCCCGAGGCGGCGAGTGCGGCGATCTGCCAGTTCCCGACGCTGGGGGACGCGGTTGAGTCCGTCATCGCGATCATGCAGGCCGGGATTCCCGTGGCGCGGATCGAGTTGCTGGATGACGTGCAGATGGGGGCCTGCATCGCCTATTCGAAGCTCGACGAGTTGCAGCCGGCACCGACCCTGTTCTTCGAGTTCCACGGCACCCATGCGGGGGTGGCGGAGCAGGCGAAGCAGGCGGAGGAGATCACCGAGGCCTATAACGCCACGGGGTTTCGCTGGGCGACCGATGCGGAGGAGCGCAACCGGTTGTGGCGGGCAAGGCATGATGCGTACTGGGCGGGGTTGGCGTTGAAGCCGGGATACAAGGGGATCGCGACCGATGCGATCGTGCCGATTTCGCGGCTGGCCGAGGCGGTGCTGGGGACGCAGGAGGATATCAAGGCATCGGGCCTGACGGCGCCGATTGTCGGGCATGTCGGGGACGGCAATTTCCACACGGTGATCCTGGTGCCGCCGGAGCCCGGCGGGTTGGAGCGGGCGTGGGAGTTGGACAAGAAGATCGTCGGGCGGGCACTGGCGCTGGGCGGGTCCTGCTCGGGGGAGCATGGGGTGGGGCTGGGGAAGCGGGAATTCCTGGAATTGGAGCACGGGGCGGAGACGCTGGCGGTGATGCGCTCGATCAAGGCGACTTTGGACCCCAGGGGAATTCTCAATCCCGGCAAGATGTTCCTCAACTGAGGGCGTTATTAATTATGATATCGAAACAATATAGGCGCGCATAGGCGCAAGCGTCTACGCACGATTTTCGACATCGGGCGGTGCCCGGGCGGCTGATTTGGGGATGGCGCGCGGCTGTGCGGCCGGAAGACCCGGGTTGGGCGCGCCGTGCCATGCGCGAACCGGCCGCGCCGCCGGCCGCGCGCGGGACTCGGACTCGGCATCGCGCTCGACCGTACGGCGCTGGGCGCGCCGGCGCAGCTTGCCGCCGCGCAGGAAGCGGGTGAGCCAATCCTCCCGCCTGGTGGCGGGAGTCGTGGGCTGCGGGGCCTCGGGCGCGTGGCGGGGGGTGGATGCCTGGGTTGAGGGTTCGGCGAACAGCGCCTCGCCGCGCAGCAGGCGCGACAGAATCTCCCACAGCAGGGCAAGCGCCTGCGCCAGCTGGGCGGGGAGGCCCAGCGGGAGGCGTAGCTCGGGGAGGGAGGGGCGTTGGTTCATGGACAGGGTATATAGAACGTATAGCGAACGCGTGCAAGAGAAAAAATGCGAGTAGAGGAGATTTTTTGCGAGAAAATTGGAGGCTGCGGGGCCAGGGACTTGCCGGCATGCGCGGGTTCGGCGGAAACTGCCGGCAACCCAGGAGCCGCCATGTCCGCCATAACAGTCTTCGTCGCCCGCCGCGTCATCACCATGAACGCCTCGACGCCGTTCTGCACCCATGTCGCGGTGAAGGACGGCCGCATTCTCGGCTATGGCAGCGCGGCCGACGTCGCGGAATTCGGCCCGGCGGAAATCGACACCCGCTTCGCCGACAAGGTGATCATGCCCGGCTTCATCGAGGGCCACGGCCATGCCGTGGAAGGCATGATGTGGCGGCAGCCCTATGTCGGCTTCTACGGCCGAACCGCGCCGGATGGCACGCCCGCGCCCGGGCTTACGAGCATCGAGGAGGTGGTCGCCCGGCTCCAGGCGCATGAGCGCACGCTGACCGACCCCGCCGCCCCCGTGGTGGCCTGGGGGTTCGACCCGATTTTCTTTGGCGGGCGGCGCATGTCGGTCGCCGATCTCGATCGCGTGTCCTCCACCCGCATGGTCCTGGTCGGCCACGTCTCCGGCCATATCCAGAACGCCAATGCCCGCGTCCTCGAGGCCTGCGGCTTTTCGCGCGACAGCAATATCGACGGCCTCCTGCGCGACACCGCCGGCAATCTCACCGGCGAGCTGCAAGGCCCCGCGGTGATGG
>CAIWAJ010000271.1:0-1799 GCA_903910565.1 uncultured Rhodospirillales bacterium | reverse complement strand
CTGGGCGATGTTCTGCAACACCCGCCAGCCTGCCGGCAGCCAGGCGTAAATGCCGGCCGCGGTCTGCCGGATCAGCCCAGCGCGCAGCATGAGGCGATGCGAGGCGATCTGCGCCTCGTTGGGGGTTTCCTTGAGCGTGGGCACGAAGCTGCGGGACAGGCGCATCGGGATATTCCGGCTGTTTGACGGCGCAACCTACAGGGCGCGGCGTCAGCGCGAAAGCGGGACGATGCGGGTTCACGATTGAGCATTTTTTGTGCGTTGCACAAAGGGAGCGCGCAATAAAAACATGCAGAACGCCTATTTTCGCGCATGATTCCGCGTGACAGCATCCGCGCCAGACGGTAGAAAAAAAGAAGGCCCAAACGCGCCTATAAGGCGCGAAGGGCCAAGTTTAGGGAGGAAACGCCAGTCACACGGCAGGATGAGGGAAGCCCTCGTCCTGCCGTGATGATTCTATACCAGGCGTTCTCCGTCCAGCGAAAATCGACGTCAATTTGATGAAAAATGCAGCGACCAGACATGAACTGATGAAATTTTAGCCATATTGATTAGCATAATCGCAGTTTTGCTCAATCTATGGGCATCGCGAGCCAGCCCGAGCGAAAGCTGATCCAACCGCTGGTCACCGTCAGATAGATCAGGGCCCAGATGATCGCAGCCACTACTGTGGTAATAAGCGCCTTTTTCAGTAGCTCGGGCTTCTCAGGTGCACCACGCCACCCCGTCTGCGAATCGGCTTCCGCCACCGGCTTCGTCCCAATTGGCAGCACGCCAAAGATCGTGATCCACCAGATGACGAAATACAGCGCAATTCCGGTGACGACGGGCATCGCTCAGACCCTCAGGAGGTGAACGTCGACCAGCGGTCGCTTTTGCAATTGTCGGCCGAGCGCACGTCGCAACGCCGCCTTCGCTGCATCCGTCAGCGCAGCATCGTCCCGCCGGGTGGCAGCAGGCAGGTCCGCCATGGCATCAGCGAGTTCACCGGCGACTCGGGTGTTCTCGCGATCCCCCTCATCAAACAGGCCGGGCGCCGAAATCCTCGGCCGCCCCTTGAGGCGTCCGGCCTCATCGACCGCGACAGAGGCGATGATGATGCCGTTAAACAGCATCCGCCGCCGCGCGCCCATCACCGCGCCGTTGAGCGGCACCAGCCGCGCCCCATCCGCCACCAGCTTGCCCACCGGCGCGCTGTCGGTGATGTCGGGCCGCCCGGGCGCAAGGCTCAGGATATCCCCGTCCTCCAGCAGCATCGCCGGCACGCCGGCCTCACGCGCCAGCGCGGCATGGGCGGAGAGGTGGCGCCATTCGCCATGCACGGGCACCGCGAGTTGCGGGCGCACCAGCTTGTAGAGCCGGCGCAACTCGTCGCGCGCGGGGTGGCCGGAGACGTGCACCATGTGATCGTCATCCGTCATCACCGTCACGCCGCGGCGCACCAGCTGGTCCTGCATGGCGTGGATCGCGCGCTCATTGCCGGGGATGATACGGCTGGAGAAGATGATGGTGTCCCCCTCGCCGAGCTCGATGCGCGGATGCTGGTCGGCGGCGATCCGGGCAAGCGCCGAGCGCGGCTCACCCTGGCTGCCCGTGCAGATCAGCAGCAGATGATCGTCATCGACGTCATTCGCCGCATCCTCGGAGAGAAACGGTGGGATGCCCTTGAGGTAGCCGCACTCCCGCGCCGCCGCGTCAATATTGCGCAAGGACCGCCCAACCAGCGCCACCGATCGCCCGGCCGCCTTGGCCGCCAGCGCCACCGTCTCGAAGCGCGCGACGTTGGAGGCGAAGCAGGT
>CAIWAJ010000270.1:0-1618 GCA_903910565.1 uncultured Rhodospirillales bacterium | reverse complement strand
CCTCCGCCGTCCAGGGCTCGGCCATGCGGCGGCGTACGATGGCGGGGTAGGTCTCGAGGAAGGCGGTGCCGACGTCGCGGGTAAAGGCGAAGTCGGCGACCGCGTCACCGGTGAAGTGGTGATCATAGAAAATCCCGCCGGCGCCGCGCGGCTCATTGCGGTGGGGCAGGAAGAAGTAGCGGTCACACCATTCCTTGAATTTGGGATAGTACGCCGGGTCATGCCTGTCGCAGGCGGCGCGGAAGCCGGCGTGGAAATCCTCCGCGTCGGCGATGGCTTCCATGCTGTCCAGCCGCATCGGTGTGAGATCGCCGCCGCCGCCGAACCAGCCCTTGGTGGTGACCAGCATGCGGGTGTTGAAATGCGCAGCCGGCACGCGCGGGCTTTGCATATGCGCCACCAGTGAGATGCCGGACGCCCAGAATCGCGGGTCCTCCGCGGCGCCCGGGATTTGTGCGCGGAAATCCGGGCTGAATTCGCCCTCGACGGTCGAGACATTGACACCGACCTTCTCGAACACCCGGCCGCGCATGATGCTCATCACCCCGCCGCCCCCCGGGGTGCCGTCATGATTGGGCCGCTGCCATGCCTTTCGCTCGAACCGCCCGGCCGGACGATCCGCCAGCGGGCCACCCTGGGCGTCCTCGATTGCCTCGAATTCCGCGCAGAGCCGGTCCCTCAGGCTCTCGAACCAGGTGCGCGCGGCGTCCTTCAGGATGGTATGGGGGGGCAAATGCGTGGATTCGGGCATTGGAATTGCGTCCATGATGGATTTTCACCCTAGCGCATTGGTCTGGGTGAGTTGCAGGGGCGAAAAGCGGGGCCTAGAATAGCGAGGTCGGACCGTATGGCCGGCATGTCGCCTTCGGCCATCCGGCTGTCTGCCCGTGATGGTTCGTGCCGGCGATTTGTCGCATGCGCAATCCGGTGGCATGACGGCGCGGCGTGCGGCAAGCACGGCGCGTTCTTCGACTGAGACGCCTGGCGCAATGAGGGTAGGATGGCCGATTCGATGACTGCAACCGCACACGGCTCCCACGGTGGAGACGGGGTCACCAAGCGGGACTTTCTGAAGCTGGTGGCAGGCGCGGGGGCCGCGGTTGGGGCCGGCGCCATGGCTTGGCCGCTGATCGACAGCATGAACCCGTCGAAGGACGTGCTCGCGCTGTCCTCGATCGAGGTCGAGCTAAAGTCGATCCAGCCGGGCATGGCGATCACCACGATGTGGCGTGGCAAGCCGATCTTTGTGCGCCACCGCACGCCCGAGGAAATCAAGGCCGCCCAGGCCGATGTCAAAGGCCTCGCCGACCCCGCGACCGACAAGGATCGCGTGAAGGCCGGCAAGGAGGAATGGCTCGTCGTTATCGGCATCTGCACGCATCTCGGCTGCGTGCCCGTCGGCAACAAGCCCTCCGACCAGCGCGGCGAATACGGCGGCTGGTTCTGCCCCTGCCACGGTAGCCAGTACGAGACCTCGGGCCGCGTCCGCCATGGGCCCGCCCCGGCCAATCTACCGATCCCGCCTTACGCTTTCCTGAACGACACCAAGATCAAGATCGGCTGACGGCTGATCCGTCCCCCTCCAGCCGTCTCTCCGGAGCACACGAACAATGGCCGG
>CAIWAJ010000269.1:0-5211 GCA_903910565.1 uncultured Rhodospirillales bacterium | reverse complement strand
GCCACTTTGTCCATACCTGAGATGTTCCCCTGACGCCGGGGAGTAGAATCGCAGATCTCAACAGATGACGCAATAAGAGCGAAACTTTTTGCTCCGTTCCATGCCGTTGGCGTACTCCCCGCGGATAGCAGGGAGCGGCACCAACCGAGGGGACAAAAGTTTTTTGCTTCTTTTTTCCAAAAAAAAGAAGCGCTTTCTTCCCCTTATCTGTACCCACCCCACGGGCGGGCGTAATAGGCCGGCGGCGAGCGATACGCCGGCGCTACCACGACTGGGGCTGGCGCATAGCCATAGCCGTAACCCGGCCCGTAGCCGGGGCCGACCGGCACGGCGACGCAGCCGGCCAGCGCCGCCAGCGTCACCACCGGGAGAATGCGAAGAGCGAGTCTGGCGATCGGGTGGGAAATCATCTGAGCCTCCAGGGCATGGAACACCCGCTAGATCAGCCCTGTTTGCGGCGAGTTGGTGGCGGCGCCGCCGTCTGAACATTATTTAACCCGCCCAGAAATATCCGGTCGCGGTTTCGCCACGTTGTATTACGAGAGTAGCACCGCGGCCGACTCCCGACCGCGTCATGAGGAAGTGCCACCGTGCGCACCAACACATTCCCCTTCCGGCTCACCGCGATCCTCGTCGCCTCCGCGATGTTCGTCGCCCCACTGATCCCCACCGCCGCCTTCGCCCAGGCCGAAAGCACCGCCGCCGACCCGCCGGCCCGCGTCGGCCGCGTCGCGCGCATGTCCGGCACCGTCTCCTATCACGGTGCCGAGCAGACCCAGTGGGAACCCGCGGCGCTGAATTTCCCGGTCTCCTCAGGCAGCTCCTTCTGGACCGAGCCGCGCTCCGGCGCCGATATCGACATCGCGGGCGGCCGCATCGTGATGAACGAGGCGACCCACCTCGACATCGAGCAGCTCGCCGACCACGCGATGACCGCGACGGTGGCCCAGGGTTCGGTCTATCTCGCCGTGCACGGCATGCAGCCCGGCGACACCATGCAGTTCCGCACCCCCCGCGGCACCGTCACCCTCGCGCAGGACGGCCAATACGAAATCGGCGCCGGCGACACCGATCACCCGACGACGGTGAGCGTGATCGGCGGCCAAGCCCAGGTCGCCGGCGACAATGTCTCGCTGTTCGTCGCCAGCAATCAGACCGCGCAGATTTCCGGCCCCGGCCCCTTCCAGGGCATGGTCGGCCCGCTCGCCGCCAGCCCCTTCCTTACCTCCCACCTCGCACCGGTGCGCCCGATGCCGAGCGGCGACTACGCGCCCCCGCCGCTGGTGCAGCAGATGACCGGCGGCGAGGCTCTCGCCGATACCGGGCGGTGGGACCGCTCGGCCGAATACGGCCAGGTCTGGTATCCCCCGGTCGAGGCCGGCTGGGTGCCTTACCGCCACGGCCACTGGGCCTATGTCGCGCCCTGGGGCTGGACCTGGATCGACGAGGCACCCTGGGGCTTCGCACCCTTCCATTACGGCCGCTGGATCCAGATCGGTCCGTCCTGGGCCTGGACGCCGATCGTCCCCGGCGTCGCCGTCGGCTACGGCTATCGCCCGGTCTACTCGCCGGCGCTGGTCGGCTTCGTCGGCCTCGCCGCCGGCGTCGCCATCGGGATCGGCCTCGGCCGCTCGGTCGGCTGGTATCCGCTTGGGCCGCGTGAGCCCTACTACCCGCCCTACCGCACCAGCACCGCCTATGTGCGCAGCATGAACGTCACCAACGTGACGAACGTGACCAATATCACCAACATCAACAACGCCCCCGCCGCCGCCGGCATCAACCGCGGCGCCACCACCGTGGTGCCGGCCACCGCGATGACCGGCTCGCAGCCGATCGCCCGCAATGCGCAGGCGGTTCCGGCAAGCGCCCTGTCGCAGATCCAGCCCGTCCGCGCCCCCGCCGTGCAGCCCACCGCGACGACCGTGGGTGTAACCCCCTCCGTCGCCCGGTCGATGAACCTGCCTGCGGCAGCCCCCGGGGCCGCTGCGCCGAGGCCGGTCGCCCCCGGCCCCGCGGTGCAACCGACAGCGACGGGCGGTGCCGTACCGCTCCGCCCCGCCGGCGGCGCACCCAGCCCGCTGGCACCTCGCCCGGCCACGCCGCAGCCGGGCTTGCCGCAAGCCGCCACCCCGCAGGCAACGGCTCCGCAGACCACGGCTCCACGTCCCGCGAGCCCGGCTGCCGGTGCCCCCGGGCCGGCGATCACCCCGCGCGGACCCGCACTGCCCGGCGCCGCCGCCCCGCTGCCGCAGTTGCGCGCCGCCCCCGCTGCACCCAGTCCGGCGGCTCCCGGCACTGCCGCCGCGCCACGCCCGGCCGCCCCGTCGCCCGCGATCCAGGCGGCGCCGAACCAGGCCACCCCGTCAGCCCCGCGCCCGGCCGTCCCCTCGGCTCCCCAGCCGCAGGTGACGCGTCCGAGCCAACCCTCCACCCCCCAGGTCGCGGCGCCGCAGCGGGCCCCCGCCCCGGTCCCGCAAGCCCCGTCGGCCGCCCCGGTGATGCCGCAACGCACGCCGGCCCCGCAGCCGCAACCCAGCCCACCCGTCACCCACGCGGCCCCGCAGCCGCAATTCACCCCGCCCGTCACCCACGCAGCCCCGGCGGCACCGCAGTACAGTCCGCCGGCGCAGCATTTCGCGCCAGCCCCTCAGGCGATGCCGCAGCAGCACTACAGCCCGCCCGCCCCGCAGCAGCACGCGCCGGCAGCCCGCAGCTGCCCGCCGGGCCGGCCGAACTGCTGAGATGAGCCGACGAGCAATCCTCGACGCCGTCCTCCTGCCCGCCGCCCTCGTGGTGGTGGTGCTGGAGGACATCGTCTGGGCCGGCCTCAAGGTGGTACTGCGGCAGATCAGCGGCCTGCCGCCCCTCAAGCGCCTGGAAGCGCGACTCGGCCGCCTCGGCGGCTGGGCCGCGCTCCCGCTGTTCCTGGTGCCTGAACTCATCGGCCGGGTCGGCGAAGTCTGGGCCGTCGCGCTGTTCGTCGGCGGCCATGTTGCATCGGGCGTCGCGGTCTATCTCCTGGTCCGACTGGTCTCCACCCTGATCGCCGTCTTCGTCTACCACGCCTGCGAGGCCGCCCTGCTGCAACTCCGCTGGTTCGCCGCCATGGTCGGCTGGCTCGCCCGGGTGCGCGACTGGGCA
The DNA here is from genome assembly GCA_903910565.1 of uncultured Rhodospirillales bacterium. Classification (GTDB taxonomy): domain Bacteria; phylum Pseudomonadota; class Alphaproteobacteria; order Acetobacterales; family Acetobacteraceae; genus CAIYPH01. The sequence continues at coordinate 2,067 of CAIWAJ010000269.1, read as the reverse complement.
CGGCTGCTGACCGCCGTGCTGCGCGCCCGGCTCCGGCAGCGCATGCAGGGCCTGCGCTCCCGCGCGGCGCGGCGTTTCGCGGCATTCCGGCGGATTTATGCGGTGAACCGCTTCCGCCAGTAGCCCCTTGCCGCCCCGCCCGTTCGGGCGTGAAATGCGGGCATGACCTGGTCCATTCTCGTTCGCGACCCCGCCACCGGCGCCCTCGGTGCCGCGGTCGCCACCCGCTTTTTCGCCGTCGGCGCCATCTGCATCCACGTCGAGGGCGGCGTCGGCGCGCTGGCGACGCAGGCGCTGATCAATCCGATGTATGCCGTGCACGGCATGCCCCGGCTGCGCGGCCACGAGCCGCCCGCCGATGTCGCGGCCGCGCTGCTGGCCGCCGATGCCGGGCGCGATCATCGGCAATTGCACATTCTCGATGCACAAGGCCGCATCGCGCAGCATACCGGCGCGGGATGCATCACCTGGGCCGGCCATCTCGCGGGGCATGACGTTTCGGTCGCCGGCAATATGCTCGCCGGGCCCGACGTGGTGGCGGCCACGCTCGCCGCCTGGCAATCGAGCCGGGGCAGCATGGCCGAGCGGCTGCTGACGGCGCTCGAGGCCGGCGAGGCGCAGGGTGGCGACAAGCGGGGCAAGCAGTCGGCGGCGCTGAAAATCTGCACGAATGACCCCTACCCCGACCTCGACATCCGCACCGACGATCACCCGGACCCGCTGGCCGAACTGCGTCGCCTGCTCGCGGTGAGCCAGGAGCGCTACGCGATATTCCGCACTTTCCTCGCCGGGCGGGACAGTCCCGCCGGCATCTATGAACGCGCCGAGATCGACGCCGCCATCGCCGCCGCCGAGGCTGCGCGCGACGGCTGATGGCGCGGGGTTTGCTAGGATTGAACCTCGGACGGCCTTGCGGACGGGAAGCGGACCGTCACATAACCGTCTGACCTAAAAGATAAGGGGGCTTGAACCATGCGCCGAACCATCCTCGCCGCGGCTATTGCCGTTGCCATTCCCGCCGCCGCGATGGCGCAAGACCTGCCGACACTCCGCATCGGCCTCGCCGATGACGCCGACGCGCTTGACCCCACGCTGGGCCGCTCCTTTGTCGGCCGCATCGTCTTCGCCGGACTGTGCGACAAGCTGGTGGATATCGACGCCAATCTGAAGATCGTCCCCCAGCTCGCCCAAAGCTTCGAGTGGACCGACAACAAGACCCTCGTCTTCAAGCTGCGCCCCGGCGTGAAATTCCATGACGGCACCGATTTCGACGCGGCGGCCGTGAAATACAGCATGGAGCGCCACCTCACGATGCAGGGCAGCGGCCGCCGGGCGGAGATTTCCGCGCTCGACCGTGTGGAGATCGTCGATCCGCTCACCGTGCGCATGGTGCTGAAATCCCCCTCCGCCCCCTTCCTCGCCGCGCTGACCGATCGCGCCGGCATGATGGTCTCGCCGAAGGCGGCTGAAGCGGCGGGCAAGGATTTCTCCCTCAAGCCGGTCTGTGCCGGGCCGTTCAAGTTCATCGAGCGGGTCGCGCAGGATCACATCACGCTTGAGCGCTTCGACGGCTACTGGAACAAGGATGCCATCAAGCTCGGCCGCATCGTCTACCGCACCGTGGTGGACCCCTCCGTGCGCGTCGCCAACCTCCAGGCCGGCGCGCTCGACATGGCCGAGCGCATCGCGCCGACCGACGTGGAAGCGGTGAAGAAGAACGCCAAGCTCAAGCTCGCCGTGTTTGACGGGCTGGGCTACCAGGGCATCACCTTCAACACCAACCATGGCGAGCGGGCGAAGTCCCCGATCGGCCAATCCGAGCTGGTGCGGCAGGCCTTTTCGCTGGCGATTGACCGCGCCGCGATGGTGCAGGTGATCTACGCCGGCATGTTCACCCCCACGGTCCAGGCGGTTCCGGCGGCGAGCCCGTTCTATGCGCCGGAGGTGCCGGTCCCGCCGCGGGACGTCGCCAAGGCCAAGGCGTTGCTGGCGCAGGCCGGGGTGAAGCTGCCCGTCACCGTCGATCTCACCGTCACCAACAGCGCCACCCAGCAGCAGGAAGGCGAG
>CAIWAJ010000268.1:0-5214 GCA_903910565.1 uncultured Rhodospirillales bacterium | reverse complement strand
GCTGCTCGCCGAGCGCGCCCGCGCTGAACGCGCGCGCGCCATTCTCTCGGACCCCGCCTGCCACGAAGACCCGCGCTTCCGTGGCCTCATCGCCCAAGTCACCCGCGTACGCAATGATAGCGGCCGCCGCGCCCTGGCACGCTGCCGCATCCACGTGGAGCTGCTATTTGCGCTTCCGTACCCGCGTCCGGCCCCGCGCGCGGAGCTCGAGTTTGCGGAGGGCCGATGTACCAGGATCACCGCTGCGTCTGATTGACCGCCAGGCGCCACGCCCGTGCGGCGCGGACGCATGACCTGACGCTGCGCGGCGCTACCCACTTGGCCAAATGCCCTGCCGCGCCGTAGACTCCGCGCGAACCCAAGCGCAGGGAAGCCCCACATGAGCGACTACCCGAAATTCGTCGAAATCCACGAGGAAGGCCCGCGCGAGGGGTTCCAGATCGAGCCCGGCCCGATCCCGACCTCCGAGAAAATCCGCCTCATCGAGGCGCTGGCCGAAACCGGGCTGCATCACATCCAGGTCTGCTCATTCGTCAATACCCGCCTCGTCCCCGGCTGGGCCGATGCCGAGGCCACCGTCGAGGGCTTCACCGCGAAGCCCGGCGTCCACTACACCGGGCTGTGGTTCAATTCGAACGGGCTCGATCGCGCGCTCGCCTTCAAGGACAAGTTGACCCTCACCGGCTCGATCTCCCTGACCGCCTCCGAAGGCTTCACCCGCAAGAACCTCAACCGCAGCCATGAGGAAAACCTCGCGGCCATGCGCAAGCTGACCGGCGTGCATCTCGCGCACGGCGTCAAGGTCAACCGCATCGGCGTCATGGCCGCCTTCGGCTGCAACTACCAAGGTGACATCACGCCGGCCCAGGTGGTCAGCACCGTCGCCGACGGCATGGCGATCGCCGCCGAACAAAATACCAAAATCGAGGTGATCTCCCTCGCCGACACCATGGGCTGGGCCGCGCCGCACCGCATCGAGCGGGTGATCGGCGAGGTCCGCGCCCGCTGGCCGGAGCAGACCATCGCACTCCATTTGCACGATACCCGCGGCCTCGCGGTCGCCAATGCCGCCGCCGCCATGCGCCTCGGCGTCGCCCAGTTCGACAGCACCGTGGGCGGCCTCGGCGGCTGCCCCTTCGCCGGGCAGAAGGGTGCCGCGGGCAATATCTGCACCGAGGAGCTGGCTTTGCTTTGCGCCGAGATGGGGATCGACACCGGCATCGATCTCGACCGCCTCATCGAGGTCGGCCGCATGGCCGAGGCGATCGTCGGCCACGTGCTGCCGAGCGAGCTCATCCACGCCGGCAGTCTCGACGCCTTCCGCCGCCAGGCCGCTTAACCCCCATCAAGAGGGACCCGAGATGTCCAAGACCGCCAACCCGACCCTGCAACGCCTCAACGAGGGCAAGCTCGCGCTCGGCTTCTGCCCCTTCCATTTGCGCACCACCGCGGCGCCGATGCTGGCGCATGCGACCGGCTATGACTGGCTGTTCATCGATACCGAGCACGGCGCCTTCACCACCCAGGAAACCTCGCAGATCTGCCTGGCCGCCATCCCCTTCGGCATCACGCCGATCGTGCGGGTCTGCGCCGATGCGCTGGATGAGGCGACGCGGGCGCTCGACAACGGCGCCCTCGGCATCATCGTCCCCCATGTCAGCACGGTGGCCGCGGCCAAGCGGGTGGTCGAAGCCCTGCGCTTCCCGCCGATGGGCCTGCGCTCCTGGGGCGCCCCGCCGGCGATGTACAACTACGGCGGGCCCGGCCTCGCCGAGGCGCAGGAATCCCTCAACCGCGACATCCTCATCGGCACCATGATCGAGACCGAAGAGGCGATCGCCAATGTCGACGAGATCGCCAAAGTGCCAGGGATCGACATGATCATGATCGGCTCCACCGATCTCACCACCCGCATGGGCATCCCCGGCCAATGGGGCCACGAGAAGCTGCAAAACGCGTACAAAAAGGTCGGCGCCGCCTGTAAGAAGAACGGCAAGCATCTCGGGCTCGGCGGCATCGGCGACAATGTCTGGGCACCGCATTACATCAAGCAGGGCGCGCGGATGGTGCTCGCCCATTCCGACCACGGGATGATCATGGAAGCCGGCACCAACCGGGCCAATTTGCTGCGGGCGCTGGAAAAGAAGGGCGCAGCGAAGAAAAAGGCGTAAACGCCGGTCCGGGTTGCGGCATCGGCGCTCGACGCGGATTGCGCCAGTGAGGCAGTTTCCCCGCGAAACTCCTCACTGATCGCCCGCATGAACGTTCGCGCCGCCGCGCTGTCGCTGCACCGCCTGCTCGATTTCTCTGCTTTGCCGCCCGCCATCCGCGGGATGATGTGGATGACGCTGGCCGGGCTGGTGTTCACCTTCCTGAACACCACGATGCGGCTGCTGACCCGCGATATCGCGCCCTTCGAAACCCAGTTCCTCCGCTATTTCTGCGGCGCCCTGGTCATGCTGCCGCTGGTGCTACGCTCCGGCATCGCGAAATACGCGCCCAATGGGCTCACCGGCCAGCTCTGGCGCGGCGTGGTCCATACCTCCGGCCTGCTGCTGTGGTTCATCGCCCTGCCCCACATCTCGCTGGCGGACATGACAGCGCTGGGCTTCACCAGCCCGATCTTCATCATGATCGGCGCCTCGCTGATCCTGAAGGAGCGCATGCGCCTCGATCGCCTCGCCGCCGCCGCCATCGGCTTCGCCGGCGTGCTGATCGTCGTATGGCCCAACCTCAACGGCGGTGGCGGCATCTATACGTTGGCCATGCTCGCCTCCTCGCCCCTCTTCGCCGGGTCTTTCCTCATCACCAAGGCGCTCACCAAGCGCGACCGGCCGGAGGTGATCGTGGTCTGGCAGTCGATCACCGTCTCGCTGTTCTCGCTCCCCTTCGCCCTCTACGCCTGGACCTGGCCCACCCCGCTCGAAGCCCTCGCCTTCCTCGCCTGCGGCGTGCTCGGAAGCACCGGCCATTACTTCATGACACGGGCCCTGCGCACGACCGATATCTCCGCCACCCAATCGGTGAAATTCCTCGACCTGGTGTGGAACGCCACCGCCGGCTTCCTGGTCTTCTCGGATATCCCGACCCACACCACCCTGCTCGGCGGCTTCGTCATCTTCCTCGCGACCACCTGGATCGCCCGGCGCGAGGCGCGCGCCAGGGGTTAAGGAAGCAAGCGCTTCTTTTTGACAAAAGAAGCAAAAACTTTTCTATCCGTTTGGTTCACGGTTGCCGGGGGAACTCCGCGGCAAAGCGGATAAAAGTTTTTTTGGTTCTTTTTTTTAAAAAAAGAACCGCTTCCTTATTCCCCTGCCATCTTATCGCGCACCAGCCCCACCAACCGCTCCAGCGCCGGACCGATCACCCCCAGCGCCGCCAACCCATCATGGGTGCGGAACAGGTACTCCGCCCCGCTGCCCAGCCGCCCGCGGGCGGTTGCGAGCCGCCGGACCACCTCCTCCTCCGCGAGGTCGCCGCAATAGGTCGGCTGTGTCGGGTTGATGGTGAATGCGATCCCGGCCCCCGCCGGCGCGCCCGCCTCATCGACCAGCGGAACCCAGCGCGGGATATACCCATCGGCCACCATTTCGCGCCGCCACAGCAGATCGAGCTCATGCTCAACGTGATGCTCCGCCACCCGAAGCGCCACCCCCGGACACGTCCCGCTCGGCCGCAGGCCGAGCATCAGGCCGGGATTCTCCGGCGTGCCGCGACCCATCTTCACCGAGAGGCAGAAGGAGCGATGCCAGCCGATGGCGGTCGCGATACGCTGCTCCGCGATGTAGATCGCGGGGTTCCAGATCAGGCTGCCATAGGCGAACACCCAAACGCCGTTCCCATGGTCCGGCCGCGCATCGAGAATGGCGCGCAGCGAGGCGGCCCGCTCGGCGTCGGTGGTGAGCCGGACATCCGGCATCATCTTCGCGAGATTGGCGCGCAGCGTACCGTCGAGCAGCATCTCGCGGGTGAGGCCGGCCTCGCCGGGCGGAGAGGTCGGCTGGGTCACGTCAGCCCTTCTTGGCCAGCAGGTCGCGGATTTCAGTCAACAGCACTTCGGACTTGCTGGGTGCCGCCGGCGGCGGGGGAGCGGCCTCCTTCTTGCGCTGGAGAATGCTCAGCACCTTCACCATCCAGAACACCGCGAAGGCGACGATGAGGAACTGGATCACCGCGTTGAGGAACAACCCGACATTCAACGTCACCGCCCCCGCCGTCTTGGCCGCTTCCAGCGTGGGTGCGGTGGGGCCCTTCAGCGTGATGAAGATGTTGGAGAAATCGATGCCGCCGAGCAGCAGGCCGATGATGGGGTTGAACAGATCCTTCACCAGGCTGCCGACGATGGCGGTGAAGGCGGCGCCGATGATGATACCCACCGCGAGGTCCACCACATTGCCGCGCATAATGAAGGACTGGAATTCATCGATCCAGCCCGGCTTCTTGATCGGCAATTGCGGTACCATGGCCCATGTCCCCTTGGATTATTGCGCCGGAACCCGGCATTCGCCCGAGATAGCTGCCGCGGCGCGCGCGCGCAACCGCACCCTCACCCGAGCTGGCCCGCCGCCGCCTCTGCCACCGCGTCGGCACTGGCCCGCCAAATCCCGGTGCGCCCGAGCATCCGCGACAGCGCATCGCCGAGATAGCGGATGCGGTGCGCCTGCCCGGTGATCCAGGGATGCAGCGACAGGTTGAAGCAACTGCCGCCCTCGCCATGCAGCACCGCGAACCCCTCGGCGAGCCCATCCGCCCAGGCCTGCGGCGACACGCGCCGGAGCCACATCGCCTCAAGGTCATTCCACTCGGACTGCGCCGGCAGGCTCACCAACCCGGCCGGGCCGATGCGGTAGGGCCGGTCGTCGTTGGACCAGTCTGCGAGATAGCTGAAACCGGCTTCCGCGAGCAAAGCGGGCGTGCGCGTACTCTCATTGAAATCCTGCCCACACCAGCCCGCCGGCGCCTTGCCGGTGGCACGGGTCACGGCGTCGCGGCTTTCGGTGATGAAGGCGCGTTCTTCGGCTTCGCTCATGCGGCTGGTGATGCGCCGCGTGGCGTGGGTGCCGTGGGCCATGAAAGTACAGCCGCGGCGGAGGCATTCGTCGACGAGTTCGGGGTGGCGGCGGGCGGATTCGGCGCCGAGGGCGATGGTGGGGGTGAGGCCGAAGCGATCGAGCATGGCGAGCACGCGGAAGATGCCGACGCGGTTGCCGTATT